>DAORIL010000143.1:0-11805 GCA_035438525.1 Pyrinomonadaceae bacterium | reverse complement strand
TACGATTGGAATTGGAAGGTGGCGGAAGAATCTTTCAAACGGGCGATTGAGTTAAATCCGAATTATGCGACGGCGCATCAATGGTATGGCGAATATCTGGAAGTTTTTAAACGCTTTGACGAGGCGCATCGGGAATATGAACGTGCGCTCGAAATTGATCCGGTTTCACCAATGATTTTGTCCATTATTGCCGGACTTTACAGTGTTCAGGGCGATTATGACAAATCAATCGAGAAAGCTAAAAAGATTCTCGAAGTCGAACCGAATTTCGCGTGGGCATATTTTTGGATGGGAATGGCTTACGAAGCCAAAGGACAGGACGCGGAAGCCTCCGAAATGCTTGCCAAAACGATGGAACTTTTCGGAGAGCCGAAAGAATGCGCCAACGAAGTGAGAGAAGCCTTTAAGAAAAATGGTTTGAAAGGCTGGTGGACGAAACGCCTCGAACAAATCGAAACGCGCCCGCATCTGAAAAATTTCGGCGGATACTTTAAAGCCTTAGTGCAAATCCGTCTCGGCGACAAAGAAGGAACTTTGAAGTCGCTCGAAGAAGCCTACACCCAACGCGATTATAATTTAGCATTTATTCAATCCCAACAACTGCTCGAACCGATTCGCCAAGACCCGAGTTATAAGGATTTATTGCATCGGATGGGATTTTAGGTCTTTTCTGCAAAGATAAAAGTTCAAAAAGTTAAAATGTAAAAATTAAAACTAAAATTTTTCTCCCAACAATGCTTTAACCCGACTTTCAACAGTTTGCCGAATAAGGGTTAAATTTTCCTCAGAATTTGCTTCAAATCTCAAAATCAAAAGTGCCTGAGTATTAGATGGACGCACCAATCCCCAACCATTTTCAAATTTAATGCGGATTCCGTCAATCGTCACAATCTCGTTAGTTTGTGACAATTCTGCAATAAGTTTTTCGATAATTAAAGCTTTTTTTTCTTCGGGGCAGCTAATCCGAATTTCGGGCGTGGCAAAGGTTTGGGGAAATTCGGCAAATATTTGCGATAAACTTTGATTGGTTTTCGATAAAATTTCCAACACCCGCGCCCCTGCATAACAAGCATCGTCAAAACCGTAAAATCTATCGGCAAAGAAAATATGTCCGCTCATTTCGCCTCCGAGAATTGCGCCTGTTTCGCGCATTTTGGCTTTGATTATCGAATGTCCGGCTTTTGACATTATGGCGTGTCCGCCTAATCTTTCGATCTCGTCAAAAAGAGTGTTTGTGCATTTAACTTCGGCAATAATGGTCGAATTTGGTTTTTCGGCTAAAACCTGATGTGCAAATAAAATCATTAATTCATCGCCCCAAATGATGCGCCCCGTTTCATCAATAATCGTGACTCTATCCGCATCACCATCAAACGCAATTCCCAAATCTGCTTTGGTTTCAACGACTTTAGTGATTAAATACTGCAAATTTTTTTCCTGCGAAGGGTCAGGTTCGTGATTGGGAAAATTACTGTCAGGGTTACAAAATAATTCGATGATTTCCACGCCTAAATTTTGATAAAAAGGAACTGCCGTCACTCCGCCCATTCCATTTCCGGCATCAATGACGACTTTTAAGTTCCGATTTCCAAAGTTAATTCGTTTGAAAAGTTCATTAAAATAATCGTTTAAAACTTCTAAATTTTCAGTCTTTCCTAATCCTCGAGTGAAATTTTGAGCCAGCACAAGCTCTTTAATTGCTTGAATTTGCGAGCCATGGAGCGATTCTTTGCCAAGTGAGATTTTGAATCCGTTATGATGCGCAGGGTTGTGTGAGCCGGTAATCATTACGCCGCCGTCAGCTTCTTTGGTAAAGGTCGTAAAATACAAAACAGGCGTTGGAACTCTGCCGATCAAAAAACAATCGCAACCTGTTTCGTTCAAAGATCTGGTTAAAATTTTGCAAAATTCGGGCGAGCTTTCCCTCGCATCATAACCGATCGCAATTTTAGTGGCGCCGTTTTGTCTGAAATAAGTTCCGATGGCTAGTCCGATTTGTTCGACTGTTTTTGCATTTAAATCATTGCCAACAATGCCGCGAATGTCGTATTCACGAAAAATATTTGGATTCATATTTGTCAAATTATTGCATTATCAATTGCCATTTGCGATTTACCAATTGCAATTAAGGATTTATACTGAAAAATTGATTTAGGCAACAAACACGGGTAATGACGCATCGAAAACACGTTGAGCCTAGTAATTTATCAAAATCAGTTTATGAAAAATTTCGTTCGTATTTTTAGTTTCTTAGGTTTGATTTTTGCCTTGAGCATGGTAATTTTTGGACAAACACCAACGCCGACTCCGACTCCGCCAAAAGTTAGCGACGACGATCCAACAAAAACCGTCGAAGTTCGGCTTCCTGTCGCTGTTAATGAGAAAAAAAAGACAAATGGTAAAAATCTTTTTGTGAAAGGTTTAACTCGCGGAGATTTTATCGTTTTAGAAGATGGCGTTCCGCAAGAAGTTACATTTTTTAGTGATGAGAAAAATAATCCGTCCATTTTTGTTGGACTTTTGATGGATACCTCGCCGTCAACAGCCGGAAAAATCACGTTTTCTAAAGATACCGCAAAAAACTTTCTTTATACGGCTCTCCGGCTTCGGAAAGATAAAGCTGCTTTTATGACTTTTGATAACGAAGTCAATTTAGTGCAGGACTTTACCGATAAACAAGATTTACTTTCAAGAGCCATTGATTCAGTTAAAAAAGTTGGTTCACAGACCGCACTATATGATGCAGTTTGGCAATTTACTGATGAAAAATTACGCAATGCACCCGGGAGACGGGTAATTGTGGTTATTACTGACGGTGAAGATACTTTTAGCCGTGCCGAATTAAGTGATGCAATTGACATTGCTCAGCGAACTGAGACCACCATTTTTGCCATCTCAACTAAAGCAGGTTTTGCAGGAAGTGTGCCGGGGGTAGATGCCGGAACAGTTCAAGATAAGCGTGATAAAGATTTAGTCAGACTTTGCGAAGAAACAGGCGGACGTGCTTTTTTTACCGGTGACCAACTGGCGCTTGAGCGTTCTTTTAAGTTGATTCAAGAAGAACTTACGACTCAATACATCCTGACCTATCGTCCGGCAAACCAAAATTATGATGGTAAAGATCGCAAAATTGAAGTTCGGCTGACTGACCCACAAAAAGCTAAGGATTCAACCATGAGATTTAAGAACAAATATCGCGCACTTAAAGACAGTATTAAGCAGTAAGGAGGCGAGAAAGGTAATGAGCAAAAGGTAAAAGGCGAAAGTAAGACTACTTTTTTATTTATCCGAAAAGCTATTGCTGATCTGCATAGAAAATAATGAAAAATTACAGAAAAGTTGCAATTTTAACGATTCCTTTGATTTTTGTTGTCATTTTGTTTCTTGGATTAAATTCTGCCCAGGCTCAAACCGTCACCCCATCTCCTTCTCCGTCACCAACTCCCGGCACTATCGAAGATGACGAAGTTTTGAAAATTGACACGGAACTGGTCAATTTCCTGTTTACTGCACAGGATAAAGATCGCCGTTTATTGACTTCACTTAGAAAAGAGGACATTCAGGTGTTGGAAGACGGTCAGCCGCAATCCGTCTTTTCCTTTCAGCGACAGATCGATTTACCGCTTAGTTTAGCGATTTTAATTGATGTCAGCGCTTCGCAGGAGCGCACTTTACCCGAAGAAAAGCAAGCAGCAAAATCATTTGTCCAAGGCGTTGTGCGACCGGAAAAAGACGAGGTTGCAATTATTTCTTTTACGGGTGAATCTACGCTGGAGCAAGGCTTAACCAGCAATATTAGTCGGCTTAGCCGGGCAATTGATCGGGTTCAATTTGTTCCGCCTTCGGGTTATATCGGTGGTGGTGTGGTTGTTCCCGGCACTCCGCCAGCTTCGGGCAGTAGTCAAAGCGTAGCGGGTTCAACCGCTATTTGGGATTCAATTTGGGTAACATCCGATGAAATTTTAGGTCAATCGCCGGAACGCACCCGCCGGGCAATTATTTTGCTGACCGATGGTAAAAATACTTTTGGCAGTAAACGTTTAGATGACGCTGTGCAAGCTGCTTTGAAAGCCGAAACAGTTATATATTCCATCGGAATCGGCGATAATTATTTTGGCGGAGTGGACGAAGGCGAATTAAGAAAAGTCAGCGAAAGAACCGGTGGACGTGCTTTTTTCCCTAGAGATGAAGTCGAACTACAACGTGCTTTTGACCAAATCCAAATTGAAATGCGTTCGCAATATATGGTTGCGTATGAGCCGAGTAATCCTAAAAAAGATGGCACTTACCGCAAAGTCGAAGTTCTCTTAGTCAATCCTGAATTAACCAAACAAAAAGTTAAATTTACCCATAAACAAGGTTATTTCGCTAAATCTGCATCCAAAAATTAGTTTTCTCCGAAAAGTTAATCGTTTATAGTTGATGGTTAATTGTGACACTTTAACAAAAGTTACAATTAACCATCAACAATTTATAATTAACGAGTTATGGCTGAATATTACGAATTTGTGACGATTTGGCGTTTTGATGCGCCGTTGGAAAAAGTTTGGGAAACCATTAAACATTCAGAAACATGGCACGAATGGTGGAAAGGTGTTATTCGGGTGGTTGAATTGCAAGAAGGAAACGAAGATGGACTCGGAAGTATCCGTCGTTCAACTTGGAAAAGTAAATTGCCTTACACGCTCGAATTTGATTCGGAAATTGTTCGGATTGAGCCGATGAACATTATCGAAGCCCGCGCTTTTGGCGAGCTTGACGGTAGAGGACTTTGGACTTTAACTGCCGAAAATGAGACGACCACCCACGTCCGCTACGATTGGAAAGTCAAAACGACTAAATCCTGGATGAATCTGCTGGCCCCGATTGCCAAGCCTTTTTTTCGTTGGAATCATGATGCCATCATGGGTTGGGGCGGCGAAGGATTAGCGAAAAAACTAAATTGTAAATTATTGGAAAACAAGTAAAATGCAAATAAGGATTAACATTCTATTTGCAAAATGAACAAGTCTTTAATTGCAGAAATTTTAATTGCCGTATCGCTCACAAATCTGTTGTTTATCAGGGCTTGGAAAAGGTTAATTTACCCAGCTGCAGAATCTTATCATCTTAAACTTGAACCTCATTCGATAGATTATATCGCCGTTATTTTGACCGTAATTCTCACGGCAACTATTTTTCTATTCGGCTTTTGGAGCGCGCGGTATTTTGGGGCAGAGAAACCTCTGATTATTGTTAAGCTGCTGTTTTTATTGATAGTTGCGTTAGCCTTGAACGGGATTCGTCAGCAAATTTATGAAATTTTCCCAAACAGTTTCAATTATCTCAATTTAGCTTTTTTAGCAGTTATTTTAGTTATTGGCGTTATTAGTTGGCTAAATTGGCAGAACTATTTCTTTGAAGCCGCAAAATTATTTTGTTTAATTCTTGCACCGTTTTTTTTGATTACTTTCACTTTGGCAATTTGGAAACTTTGTATGGTTGAACCAACTGCTGAAACTTCGATAAAAACGCAGCTTTCCGCAATTCAATCCAAAGAAAAATCCACTTTCAAAAATCGGGTAATTTGGATTATTTTTGATGAACTGGATTATTCTGTTCCGTTTGAAAAAGGCGTAGTTTCACTGCCCGAATTTGAAAAACTTAAACAAACCTCCTTTTTTGCCACAAATGCTATTCCGCCTGCTTACACGACGCGCGATGCTACTGCTTCACTGATAACCGGAAAAAAAGTGGAATCATCAGAGGCAATTAGCCGAAATGATCTGCGGTTGAAATTTGCAGATGGTGAAACAAAATTCAGCGAAACTCCAAACATTTTCCGGCAAATAAAATCTCTCAACGGCGAAACAGCTTTGGTCGGTTGGGTGCAGCCGTATTGTCGCGTGATTGGGACGGATTTGTCGGTATGTCGATGGTTTAGTTTTGATACGATTAATGATGTTGTGCCGTTAACACTTGGCAGAATAATGATTCGTAATTGGCAAAATCTACTGATTTCTGTCCCATTTGGCTCTCGTTTTAATGATTTGATTGAAGCAAAACTAACTGAAAATATTGAGGATAAAGGCTATCTTAAACGTCATTCCGAAATGTTGGATGCAACCCACGAAATTGTTGTAAATCCAAACGTTGATTTAGCCTTTATTCATCTACCGTTTCCTCATCCGCCCAATTATTACAATGCCAAAAAAGGTGACTTCGATAAATTCTTATCAAAAAAAACGAGTCGTGAAAACAGCTATTTAGACAATTTGATTTTGACTGATAATGTTTTAGGAGAAATTAGAAAGACTTTAGAAACTAACCAGCTTTGGGCCGATTCGACCATAATTATTTCATCCGATCATCAATGGCGGTTGAATGTTTACCAGGGTGAACTTTCAGAAAAAGAACGGCAGATTACCAACGGAAAAGAAGATGTGCGAGTTCCGTTTTTTCTCAAACTGAAAGGACAAAAAGATTCGTCAGTTTATGAAAAGCCATTTAATACAGTAGTTACCGCCGATTTAGTTTTGGCAATAATGAAAGGGGAAGTTATAAGTATTGAAGATGTAAAGACGTGGTTAGAAAAAAATTCTAATCGCTAATGTTAAATCATTGTTACATTTTTTTGATTTTTGCAACTACTTTTACCGGAAAATCGTTTAAGTTGGCAAAAGTAGTTGTATGATAGTTTGAAACGGAGAAGTGCAATGCCAAATCTAATCACAATTTTTCTGGCAATCGGCGGTATCGGTTTCTTATTTTTGCTGATTTCTTTACTAATTGGCGATATTTTTGACCTGATTGGCTTTCAACTGGACAGCACTCTTGACGGACACGATTTTGGATTGCTTGATAGTCGGGTGGTCAGTGTTTTCTTAACTGCTTTTGGAGGTTTTGGTGCGATCGGAACAATTTTTGGCTACGGAGCTTTAATTAGCTCAGGCTTCGGATTGTTCGGCGGGATCATTTTCGGAGCAATTGTTTTTTATTTCGGAAAACTCCTGCATAGTCAACAAGTCACAAGTTCAATCAGTGTGGAAGATTTGATCGGACGCACTGCTCAGGTAACAGTTGCCATTATGCCAAATCAAATTGGACAAATCACATTTACAATCGGCGAAGAGCGAATTGAAAAACTTGCCCGCTCGGCTGATAATTCAGAAATTAAAGTCGGAACAACCGTCAGAATTGACTCATTTGCCGGAGATTCCATCCTAGTTCGCGCCGATAAAGGCGAAGGATTTCTCCTTTTCACCGAAAAGGCTTGAATCTCAGACTCATTCCAACCTACAATCAATCCAAATTTTGTTTAATGAATTAAAGAAGCGTCCAATCACGGACATCAGAAAATAGCGGTGTATCAACTTTCAAACACTTTTCAATCAGAGTGTAAAAAATGAGGTAAAAAATATGGAAACTTTAATCATTCCAATAGTTATCGTGGTAGTGGTAGTTCTTGCTCTGCTCATTGCTTTATCGCTTTTGAGTAAAAATTATATCAAGGTTTCACCCAATCGGGCGGCGGTCATTTCCGGTCGCACACGCAAACTCAGCGATGGAACGACAGTCGGTTATCGGCAGGTTCGCGGTGGCGCAACACTGGTTATTCCATTTCTCGAAAAAGTGGAATATCTTGATTTGAATGTTATTACCGTTCCGCTGACCACAACTCGCGCATATACGGGACAAGGGGTTCCCGTTTCGGTCAAAGCGGTAGCAAACGTCAAAATCAAAGGAGACGATCAATCTCTTCGTGCTGCTGCCGAACGCTTTTTAGGAATGCCTCAAGAGGAATTTCATCGTCTTGTTTTTCAAACTTTGGAAGGTCACCTACGGGCAATTTTAGGAACGCTGACCGTTGAAGAGATCAACAACGACCGTCAAAGCTTTGCTCAAAAACTAACCTCTGAAGCGGCTGTTGATCTGGAAAAAATGGGTATCGGACTAGACGCTTTGACCATTCAGGAAATTTCTGACGAAGAAGGCTATTTGGACGCACTCGGTAAACGCCGAACGGCTGAGGTCAAAAGAGATGCCGAAATCGGACAGGCAGAAGCCAACCGCGACTCAAAAATCAAAGCTTCGTTAGCTTTACAAGAAGGTGAAAAAGTCCGGCTTAATACTGAGGCCTTGATCGCTCAATCCAACCGTGAAACCGAAATCCAAAAGGCACAGGTTCAAGCAGAAATTGAAAAAGAGCGAGCCAAAGCTAAACAAGCCGGACCGCTTGCCGAAGCCAAAGCTAAACAAGAGGTTATTGCCGAAGAAGTGCGTCAGGACAAAATTCGCACTCAAGAATTAATTTCGGTGCAGGAACAGGAAGTCTTGCGGAAAGAAAAGGAACTTGAGGCAACTGTGGTTAAACAAGCCGAAGCTCAACGAAAAGCCTCTGTTTTGAAGGCGCAAGGTGAACAGGAAGCGGCGATTTTAGAAGCCGAAGGACGTAAAAAAGCCTTGATTGCCCAAGCCGAAGCCGAAGCCCAAAAGCTGCAACAGGAAGGGCAAGGTCGGGCAACCGCTATCGAAGCTGAAGGTCGAGCTGAAGCCGAAAAAATCCGTGCCTTAGGTTTAGCCGAAGCCGAAAAACTTGAAGCTCAAGGTCTTGCCCAAGCAAAAGCCATAGAAGCCCAGGGTTTAGCCGAAGCTGCTGCGATTAAAGAAAAAGCCGCCGCGTGGCGTGAATTTAACGATGCCGCCCGTCTGCAAACCATTCTTGAAAAACTTCCGGCGATTATTGAATCATCTGCTCCTGTTTTCAAAGCGGTGGCTGAACCATTGTCGAACATTGACAAGATTGTGATGATTGACAACGGAAATGGTGATGGCAATGGTCAGAGCGGACTCAATCGGTTTGCTCAGACCACACCGATGATGATCTTCGGTTTGCTTCAACAGCTTCAGGCGCTTGGACTTAATCTACCGGATGTGCTGGCTCAACTCGGAATTAATCAAGAGGAAAAATTGGTAGAAACAACCAAAACATCCGAAAAAAAGAGCGAAAAAGGAGTTAATCCGAAAGTAGAAAAAGAAAGCTAATTTTGAACTTAACATTGGGCGTGTTACGATTTTCTATTACAAAATGAAAGAAAATATTGAAGTAACACGCTTTCCTAACAATCTGACAATTTTAACCGAAAAAATGCCCGATGTGCGTTCTGCCACGCTGGGCTTTTTTTATCGGATCGGCTCACGCCATGAACCTAATCATCTCAACGGAATTTGCCACTTTATCGAACATTGTGTTTTTAAGGGAACAAAAAAAAGAAATGCACTCGAAATAGCAATCGAAACTGACCGGCTCGGCGGACATTTCGACGCTTTTACAATGCACGAACAGACTGTTTTTACGATGAAAATTGTAGATTCCGCTTTGGCAAATGCGTTTGATTTAATGGCTGATATGCTTACTAATCCGACATTTGACGAAATTGAATTAAAACGCGAACAAAAGGTTATCATCGAAGAAATAAAAATGGTGGAGGATTCCCCGGAAGAACTTTTAGGTGAACTCTTTCAAGCCAAATATTATCCGAATAATTCGCTTGGACTGTCGATTGGGGGAACTCCGAAAACCGTCCGGACGTTTAATCAGGAGGTTACGCAGAAATTTCATGCAGAAAATTTTACGCCGCACAATTTGATTATTGCAGTTGCCGGAAATGTTGAACATCAACAGGTTGTAGATTTAGCCGACAAATTCATCGGTCAAAGATCAAAGGTCAAAAGGAACAGGGCAAAGATCGAAACTCCAATTCCAACTCCGACAATTTTGCTCAAACAAAAGCCGGAATTAGAGCAGACTCATTTATTATTGGCGACGGACTGGGTTGGAGTAAAATCAGAAAAACGCTATGCTACGCATTTGCTAGAAAGTATTTTAGGAACCGGGACATCTTCGCGTTTATGGCAAAAGATCCGTGAAGAAAATGGCTTGGCATACAGCGTCGGCACTAGCGGAATGTCATTTGAAGACTGCGGGATCTTTACGGTTTATGCGGGAACTTCGCCCAAACAGTTGGGCAAAACGGTTGATCTAACTATTGCTGAGTTAAGAAAGATCAAGCGTGAAGGCGTAACCGAAAGCGAACTTGAGTTAGCCAAACATCAAACAGTTGCCGGAGTTTTATTAGGATTAGAAGATTCAGGCATTCGGGCATCTAATCTTGCCCAAAGTGAAATTACTCACGGCAAACAAACCCCTCTCAGGGAAATTCTGCAAAATATTGAAGAGGTTAGAGTGGAAGATCTACAAGAAATTGCCGATGAATATTTTCAAACCGAAAAAATTTCATTTGCCGCCATTGGAAATTTGAATGGTTTTAAAATTAAACGGGACAGATTAGAGGTTTAAAAATGCAAAATTTAAACGTCAAAAAAACATTTCTTTACACTTTGATCGCCTCAATTGCGGTCAGTGCGCTATTAGGAATTTGGGCGATTCTTGCCGGAGAATTTGGTGAATTTCAAGCTAAGATTTTAGGCACCACTTTAACCATCGTTGGGACAAGTCTTTTAGGTTTGGCGTGCGGAGCCTTTTGGGAAAGCCCTCGTGCCGCAGAAACAGGTTTGAAAATTATCCCGATCGCAGGAATTGTTCTTGCTTTTATAGCGGCAATTACTGTGATGGTAATGATTTGGGGGCAAATTGATAAGGTTTGGAAAATAGGAGCGATTTCGGCAATATTCGCTTTTTCGTTAGCTCAGCTCTCACTTTTATCTTTGGCAAATCTATCCGAAAAATTTAAGGGAGTTTTGACGATAGCTTACTTGGTGATCCTGAGTTTAGCGGCGATCAATTCGCTTTTAATTATTTTTGAGCCAAGCAGCGACAGCAATTTTATGATGCGGTTGATTGGCGTTTTAGCAATAGTTGATGCGGCATTGACGGTAATGATTCCGATCTTACACCGATTGAGTCGCGGAGATTTTGCCGAAAGTAAAATCACATTGGGGAAAATTGACGCAGAGATCTCTAAATTAAAAGATGAGTTGAATCGTCTCGAAAAACAACGCGAAGAAATTCTGACGAAAAACCAAAAGTAAAAAGGTAAAAAAACAGAAGCCGAATTACTCTTCCGTTTTTTCTTCTTTGGCTAAATCGTGTGCGATTTTTTCTCGAATAATCCCCTCATCAGCAATCAAATCGCCTTCCGCTCGCGCATTCCCGTCAGCCGTTAAAACTCCGCCGATGCTTTCGAGCTCGCCAACAATAATTTTGCCAATATTAGAAATTTCTTCTTTCAGAGTGTTTTTATCTTTTTCGTTTTCCATAAATGTATCTTATCACATTCAACCGGATTTTCTATTTTTGTTCGTAAGAAGTATCCGCCATTTCACGCGCTTTCGCATTAGCATTCGGCGTTTTACTGTCAACCGTAAAATCAATCTTTTCAAAACCTTTTAAGCCTTTGACGATTAATTCTTTACCAATTTTTTTGCCTAAAAAGTTAAAACTGCCATCCCCTTTGCCATCATATTTATCAACCCGCATAATCACTGCAAAAGGTTTTCCGTTTGCTAATCGCCATTCAACTTTGGTTTTGCTTGGATCAAAATCAAGATTTACTGTGGCAAGACTAATCGTCTCATCCGATTTAGGCAGAGTTACGGCAAACATTTGAGTTGCGGCTGAAAACCAGTTATAAATCCGGTAACCGCCGATTCCCCGGCAATCACTGGCATCATCTTGTCCCTCGCCGCCTTTGATTGTCTTACAACCCTTATTCAAATCGGTATAAACTGATGAAACTTTCAGCGCGGTTTTTTGAGCAGAAATGTTTCCGGCAAACAGAAAGCAAAAGATAAATAAAGTAATTA
>DAORIL010000142.1:0-11824 GCA_035438525.1 Pyrinomonadaceae bacterium | reverse complement strand
GAACATTTTCGTTAATTTTCAAAATATCGGTGTGTGACATCTCGCCGTCCATCACATATTTATTAACCCCAACGATGGTTTGCTCTTTTCGTTCGAGAGCCTTTTGATATTGATATGCAGATTCCTGAATTTCGCGTTGCGGGAATCCAGCCTCGATGGCTTCGATCATTCCGCCGAAACCGTCAATTTTGTCAAAATAATCGAAACAGCCGTCAATCATCTTTTGCGTTAATGATTCCAAAAAATAGCTTCCACCCAATGGATCAATGGTATTTGCAACTCCGGTTTCTTCAGCAATAATCTGCTGTGTTCTGAGCGCAATTAACGCCGCCTGGTCAGTTGGAAGGGCTAATGCTTCATCGTAACTGTCTGTATGTAAAGAGTTTGTTCCGCCTAACACTCCGGCAAGAGCCTGAATTGCCACACGAGCGATATTGTTCAAAGGTTGTTGTGAAGTAAGTGAAACTCCCGCCGTTTGTGTATGAAAACGTAACTGCATGGTTCGCGGATTTTTTGCTCCAAACCTATTTTTCATTGTTTCCGCCCAAATTACGCGAGCCGCGCGATATTTGGCAATTTCTTCAAAAAAATCGTTATGTGCATTAAAGAAAAACGAGATTCTCGGCACAAATTCGTCAACGTTCAAACCACGCTCAACACCTTTTTGGACGTATTCAACTCCATCCCGCAGAGTAAAGGCGAGTTCCTGTAAAGCCGTTGCGCCAGCCTCGCGAATGTGATAGCCGCTGACAGAAATTGGGTTGTATTTTGGCAGATGCTGAGTTGCAAATTCAAAGGTATCAATTACCAATTTTGTTGCAGGGCGAATCGGATAAACCCATTCTTTTTGGGCGATATATTCTTTTAAAATATCGTTTTGAAGGGTTCCCGAAATCTTCTTGAAATCTGCACCTTGTTTTTCCGCCAGTGCCGCGTAAAACGCCAAAAATATCCACGCCGGAGCATTGATTGTTTGCGAAACTGTCACATCCTCGAGGTTAATTCCATCAAATAAAACTTCAAAATCAGCAAAAGAAGAAACGGCAACACCGCATTTTCCGACTTCGCCTTCGGACAAAGGAGAATCGCAGTCTAAACCCATTAAGGCTGGCAAATCGTAAGCAACAGAAAGTCCGGTTTGACCTTGTGACATTAAATATTTGAAACGCTGATTAGTTTCTTCGGGCGAGCTAAAACCGGCAAATTGCCGCATTGTCCAAAGTTTTCCGCGATAACCTGTTGGGTGAATCCCTCGTTTGTAGGGAAATTCGCCGGGGAATCCGACCTCTAAATCTTCGCTATGTTCATTTGTATAAAGTCTTTCGACAGATTCGAGGGATACACCTTCAAATTTGGACTTTCGTTCCGGCGATTTATCCAAAACTTTTTGTAATGTTTCTTCTTCCCAACGGGTCAATTCGGTTTTTGTTTCAACTGGGTTTGCCATAGGTTTTTCTAAATTATTTGTTATAGTGTTATAAATTCAATGACTACAATTTACCACAGAGACAAAGCGGAATTCTAATTAACCAGCCAATTTATTTATCAATTTGAGTAAAACAACCATCATTAAAATTGCAAACTTTCGATAAAATTTTTACAATGATGTTAATGAAAATGTCCCCGGCACAATTTTTCAAAGCCTGCTCAATTATTTTTTTAATTAATTTGATTTTCCTCAGCGGTTGCCAAACCAATGAATCGGCTAATTCCAATAAACCAAAACAACCAAAAGCTAGCTCTGAGAAAAAAAGTGTGCCGAGTGATAACCTGGATGAATTGTTAAATCTAATTAAATTACCGATTGTTCCTGATGAATTGGTTTGGTTGGAGGAAGACGAATTGGGCAAGAAAAAGTTGACCGCCGTCCTGCAATATAATCCGGAAAATGACCCCAAAATTTTGGCAATCCATGAAAAGTATAAACAACCTGACCAAGTAGAGGTTGGAGTGGAAAATTGGTTTGCCGAGGAATTAACGGCGCAAGCACAATTATCCGGCGTTGAAATGCTCAAAGGAACTGCTTACGGGGCAAACGAATTTTTTAATATTCCCTATGGAAGCGGTAGAATTACCCGGATCGAAGGAACCACTTATTTTGTTTTAGAACTTCAAGCAAACTAAATCTCATCATATCTTTTCAACTTTCGATAAAGTGTGGACAAATCTATTCCTAAAATATTAGCAGCTAACGACTTATCTTGATTAACACTTTTCATAATTTCCAACACATATCGGCGTTCAACTTCTTCCAGAGTCGGATTTAAGCCGTCAGGGTCACGGATTTCAAAACCATGATTGGAATTCGCCCGAACTTTCGGCGGCAAACTCTCTAAATCAATTTCGTTACCGCTCAAAATAAAAGCTCTTTCAACTGCGTTTTGTAATTCGCGGATATTGCCCTGCCAATGGTAATTGATTAAGGCTGACATTGCGTCTTTTGTAACCGACTTTTCTGAGGAATTTTGTTCATTAGCAATTTTCCCGATGAAATGTTTGACCAAAAGCGGAATATCTTCGCGGCGTTCGCGTAATGGTGGAAGAAAAACTTCAATTACATTCAAACGGTAAAAAAGGTCTTCACGAAAATTGCCTTTTGCTACTTCTTCTTCTAAATTTCGATTGGTCGCGGCTACGATCCTTGCATCAAATTTAATTGGAACTGTTGCACCGATTGGAGTTACTTCGTGTTCCTGAAGGGCGCGTAAAAGTTTGACCTGCAAAGGAATCGGGATTTCTCCAACTTCATCCAAAAATAATGTTCCGCCATCGGCCGCTCTAAACAAACCTTTTTTATCTGAGGTTGCGCCGGTAAATGAGCCTTTGTTGTGTCCAAAAAGTTCGGATTCCAGCAGTGATTCAGGCAATGCACCACAGTTTATTGCAACAAATGGTTTACCGGAACGTTGACTTTGGAAATGGATGGCGCGGGCGACTAATTCTTTGCCTGTTCCGCTTTCGCCTTGAATCAGAATATTGGCGGTGGTTGAGGCAACTTTTTCTATCAAACGAAAAACGGCTTGCAGGGAGGCGGAATTACCGATTATTTCAGAAAAACTGTAATGTTTATCGAGCTCACGGCGCAATGAACGATTTTCTTGAAAAAGTTCGCGCTGACGCAACGCGTTTTTGATTGTTTGCAATAAATCTTCGTTGACGAATGGTTTAGTTACATAATCATAGGCTCCTTTGCGAAGTGCCGCAATTGCCGAATCAACCGAAGAATAGGCAGTCATAATTACAACTAAAGCATCCGGTTCAATAGTTTTTATTTTATCTAACAATTCCAAACCGTCCATTCCAGCCATCCGAATATCGGTTAGAGTAATATCTATTTCAGTGGTCGAAAAAATCTCCAGGGCATTTTCCGCACTATCGGCGGTTCTGATTTGAAAACCTGCATCTTCCAGAATTTTTCGCAAAATAGAGCGCATCAATTCTTCATCTTCGACAACTAAAATGTTTGGTTTGACCATCAAATAAATCCCCCTTCAAACTTTTAATTTTTAACTAATTTCGTGTTAGCATCAAATATAACTTGTATTTAAATCACATGAGTTTTTCTAAATCTTCGAGAATACTGCGGTTAATAATTTTTATCGGGGCAATTTGTGCCTCAATTTTCCCTCAACAACCGAATCCGGTTGATAGGCAAGTTGCAAATCCGATCACTGATACACCAAATGTAAATCCGGTTGCAACGGAACCCGAAGTGAAAGTTCCGCAGAAAAAGAAATTGCCAAATGAAGAAGGCGGCGATGGGGATTTGGTGGTTTATTCCGAAAAAAACACTACCGAAGGTAAAGAAGGAAATCGAATAGTAACCCATTCCGGCGCGGTTGACGTGCGGTATGGGATGTATCGTCTACAGGCCGATAAAGTTATTGTTTATGAAGCAAGCAATAAATTAGTAGCGGAGGGAAGTGTAATTTTTGACCAAGGCAACGATCAAAGAATTACCGGACGAAAAGCAGAGTGGAATTATAAAACAAAACTTGGTTATTTTGTTGATTCAACAGGGTTTACTAATCAAACTAATGATGGAACAATAATTTATTGGACAGCCGACCGGGTTGAAAGGATTTCGTTAGATGAAATTCTAATACTGAACGGTAAATTTACGGCTTGTGAAGACACGGTTCCAAAATGGAGCTTTACCGCCAAAGAAGCCAGGATCAAAACAAATGATAAAGTAAAATTAAAAAGTGCAAAATTCAGGGTAAAAGATGTTCCGATCGTAGCTTTGCCATTTGCTTCGATTTCCATCAAAAAAGAGGATCGTCAATCAGGTTTTTTGACCCCAACCTTTGGATATTCAGGCAGTAAAGGTGTTCGGCTTTCGACTGCTTATTATAAAACTCTGGGTCGTTCTGCAGATGTTACTTTTCGAGGAGAGCTTTATTCTGCCAGAGGGTTTGGTTATGGTTTGGATTTTAGATCCCGGGCAAATTCCCGCTCATATTTCAATGCGGGCTTTTACGCAGTGGAAGATAGAGTTTTAGGATCAAAGCCCAGTGCCCAAAATCCGGATCAAGGCGGTTCAATCGTTTATGCCGAAGGCGTGCATTATTTCCCGAATGGCTTTACTGCTTCGGCGGATGTTCGGATCACTTCAAGTTTAGCTTTTCGTCAGGTATTTTCGGACGGAATTCAACAATCAATTTCACCAATAGAAGTTTCACAAGGTTTTGTTAATAAAAGTTGGGGCAGCTATACTCTAAATTTATTATCCAAGTCACAAGTTATTACAATTCCAAATGTTAGAATCAAAACCCGAAACCTGCCGAGCATTAATTTTGAAAAACGCCCAAGTCCTTTAAGTTTTTTCAAAGCCGCATATTTTTCTTTTAAGACAAATTTAGAAGGTGTCAGCCGGGTTGATGATGTCGATGATGTTAACCTTTATCGTCAAACCACGGGAAGAGACCCGATAGTTTCTCCGGCTTTGGCGCAACGGCTTGATTTTTATCCGCAAATAACAATTCCGTTTTACACCAAATTTATTAATTTTACGGCAACTGCCGGAGGGCGAGTCACTTATTATTCTAACTCTTTAGATGGAGTATTTAAGGTAATTGGAAAGGATTTGATTCGCAAATACGGAGAATTTGAATTAGATGTTCGTCCGGTAGCTTTAGCCAAAAACTTTTATAATTCTAAGGGTGGATTGCGATTCAGACATTCGGTCGAGCCTTATTTAACTTATCGTTACGTCAAAGGAATCAATAATTACAATCAGATAATCAGGTTTGATTATGCAGATACGATGACCGATACCAATGAAATTGAATATGGTTTGATCAATAAATTTTTTACCCGCCGTTATACCGAAGCTGTTAGTGACGAAGCAAAAAAACAATATGAGGAAAATCCTGCCTCAGTTAAAAATCCGCTTTCGATCCAGCCTTATGAAATTTTTACTTTGACTATTCGGGGAAAATATTTCTTTGATAAAACTTTTGGTGGCGCGCTAAATACCGGATTTCGAAACCAGATTTTCCCGATTTCGAGTTTGACGGCATTTACTTTTGGTGGGGTTCCGCGCCGATTTTCACCTATAAATATTGATGCCACATATCGTCCGGAGCGAACGATTTTTATCAATAGCAGAATGGATGTTGGTGTTCAGGGTGATGGTTTGCGGGATATTTCGGCAACTGTTGGGTATGATTCAAAATTATTTAAAATGTTTCAGACCTTTTATTATACGCGGGCAGTAACTTTAATACCTTCTTTGCAGCAATATGCCGATGCTTTTGGCAAAGAACCCGGCACTTTGCGGGGGTCCCAATGGAGTCCTTCAGTCTTTCTTGGCGACAGAAATAAAGGGTTTTTCGGCGGGGCTTCTTTATTCTTTGATTTCCAAAATCGTCGCGCCCAAAAAGATAAGCCTCTAATAAGTTCTTTGTTTACTTTTGGTTATGCGTATGATTGTTGTTCTTTTGCAATTCAAGCCTATACCTATAACGTTGGTTTGAGACGCGAAAACCGATACGTCTTTAGTTTCAAACTAAATGGTATCGGTGCGTTTGGAACGGAACAATTTGGGCAAGGGCTGAGATAATTACGGCTCAACCGTAGAGTTATAAATAAAATTCGGATTTTGCAGTTTTAGAATAAAAGCAGGTTTATTGGCATTTCGTGAATTATTTATCGTAATTTTCCCGGTTACCCCTTCAAAATTTTTGGTGTTGGCGATTGCTTCGCGGAGTTTTGCGCTTTCAGTTGATTTTGCCCGACTTACTGCATCTGCCAAAAGGTAAGTTGAATCGTAGGCGAGAGCAGCAAAAGCATCAGTGTTTAAGCCAAATAATTTTTTATAATTGGCTGAAAATTGTTTAACTTTTTCAGTAGGTGAATCGATAGAAAAGTGATTGGTGATATAAGAATTATTCAACGAATTTCCGCTTGAATCCCAGAGGTCTGGGGCATCCCATCCATCTCCGCCTAAAAAAACTGCATTGATCTTCATCTCCCGGGCTTGTTTGGCAATCACTCCAACCGAATTATAATAGCCCGAAATATAAATTGCGTCAGGGTTTACCCCCTTAATAGCCTTAAGTTGTTGAAAATAATCCTCATCGCCCTGGAAATAGGTTTTTTGACTAACCACTTTTCCCCCTAATCGATTAAAAGTTGTGCCAAAAGTTTCGCTCAAACCTTTAGAATAATCTGAGTTAAAATCGGTTAAAATTGCTACACGTTTAACTTTCAAAGTTTCAAATGCAAATTTTGCCATTGCCTCGCCTTGAAAATTATCAATAAAACAGGCCCGGAAAATATAGTCGCCAACTTTGGTTATTTTTTCATTAGTTGACGATGGGGTGATCATTGGAACTTTTGCAGCTTGGGCAAACGGTGCACCAGCGAGCGAATTCGTCGAAAGAACTTCGCCAATAATGGCGTGAACTTTCTGTTGATTGATCAATTTTTGCACTGCTATTCTGGCATTTTCAGGTTTTCCTTGATCGTCTTCGAGAAATATTTCGAGTTTTTTGCCTTCAACTCCGCCTTTGGCATTTATTTCATCAACAGCCATTTTGATCCCTGAAAAAGTGGATAGTCCAAAACTGGCAGTTTGTCCGGTCATATCTAAAAAAACTCCGACTCGAATTGTTTCCTCGGTTTGACCGGAAATGGTTGATATTAAAAAGCAAAGTAAAATTATTAAAACCAAATTGAAATTTTTCATAAAATAAAATGAACGCACAGCTTGAAAAGTAAAGATGCGAGTTTTACGGTTTTTCCGTAAAAAGTCAAATTGATTAGAAAATTTCATTGAGTAAATTGCAACAAACAATAGTTAATAAAACTCTAAACGGTTCATTAAAACTCAAAAAAAATTTTCGAGAAATAATTAATCCAGATTTTATTCCCTTTGTCTAATTGTTGGTTGATTTTGTTAATTAGAGTAAAGTAAAGTTATTTTAAGATTAGTAAATCAAATAAAGAAAAATATGAATGGTGAAATGAAAAACATGGAAAATATTAAAAGTAGTCCGTTACCTCCGGTTGATCAAATTGAATTTGGCAAGATTTTTGCGCCGAATTTTGTAATTTCGGAGAATAAAGGCAATGGATGGTCGGGTTTGAATGTCGAGCCGGTGCATAATTTAAGTTTGCATCCGGCAACTCTTGTTTTTCATTACGGACAGGCAATTTTTGAAGGAATGAAAGCCTTTAGGCGAAGCGACGGGCAAATCGGATTATTTCGCCCGGAAGATAATGCCAAAAGATTTATTGATTCAGCTAAACGGCTTTTGCTGCCACCATTGAGTGTTGAAGAATTTATAGATGCGGTTAATAAAACGGTCCAGGCAAATGTTGATTATGTTCCGCCACAACCGGGAAGTTTGTATCTGCGCCCGACAATGTTTGGTTCTGAAGCTCAAATTGGTGTCCGTGGAAGTAAAGAAGCTTTATTTTTCTTACTTGCACTTCCATCAGGCTCATATTTCAAAAATACCGGAACAGGTTCGCAGGCTGTAGATATTTATGTTGATCAAACAACTGCCAGAGCTGCTCATGGTGGAACGGGTAATGTCAAAGCCTCGGCAAATTATGCGATAACCTTACAATCTATTGATAACGCCAAGAAAAAAGGTTGTTCGCAGGTTTTATATATGGATGCCGTTAATAATAGTTTGATCGAAGAAATGGGCGGCATGAACATTTTCTTTTATTTAAACGGCAAATTGGTTACGCCAAATCTAAAGGGAACAATATTACCAGGAGTCACCCGTGCTTCGGTGATTGAGGCTGCCAAAGTTCTGGGAATCCCGGCTGAAGAACGTCCGATTACCATTGAAGAAGTTAAGGATGTTTGCCATTCTGATACGCAAATGGAGGCGTTTGCATGTGGAACGGCTGCAACTGTTGTTGGGATCAATTCCTTTTTGTTTGAAAATGATGAACGGTTAGTTTTACCCGAAAGCAAACCCAATAATATTGCGGCACAATTATTAAAATATATTCAGGACATCCAATATGGAATCGCACCGGATACACATAATTGGACTAGAATCGTGCTAACAAACGACCAAATTAAGTCGCAAGGGTTGTAAAAGTAAAAAGTAAAAAGTAAAAAGTAAAGATTGAGGAAAAACTGATATTTTCTCAATCTTTACTTATTTTCCCGAACTAATTTATCCAATGGAAAACCACCAAATAATGATCGTTGTGGGTGAAGCCTCCGGTGATGCTCACGCCGCAAAGCTCGTCAAAAGACTCCGCGAAATCTCCCCCGAGTTGAAATTTTTCGGTTCAACTGGGGTAAAAATGCGCGAAGAAGGGGTTGAAACAATTGTCAAAGCGGATGATTTATCAATCGTCGGACTGCTCGAAATCGGACGTGCTCTTCCGATGTTTTGGAACACTTTTCAAAAACTAAAAAAATCTGCCATTGAAAGAAAACCTGATGCAGTTATTTTAGTAGATTTCCCTGATTTTAATATGAAAATGGCTAAATCATTGAAAAAACAGGGAATCAAGGTGATTTACTATATCTCGCCTCAACTTTGGGCTTGGCGTAAATATCGGATTAAAACGATTAAAAACTCAGTAGATTTACTTTTAACGATCCTGCCATTTGAAAAAGATTGGTATCACAAAGAGGGAATTGACCACGTTGAATATGTGGGAAATCCTTTGGCTGGCGAAATAAAAGTTGAAAAAAGTAAAGCGGAATTTTGCCAAAAATATGGACTTGACGAGACAAAACCAATTATTGCCCTTTTAGCCGGAAGCCGCCATAAAGAAATTACCAGAATTTTGCCTTTGATGTTAGAAACAGCAAATTTTATGTCTAAACAAAACAATGATTTACAGTTTGTAGTGGCAATGGCTTCAAACCGTCGAATGGCGGAATTTGAAAAGGCAAAAAATATAGTTGGAGAATTCCCGAAAAGTTTGATCGTGGTTCAAAATGAAACTTGGGAGGCTCTAAAAGCCTCAAACGTAGCCGCAGTTACGAGTGGAACTGCAACTCTTGAAACGGCAATTATCGGCACACCGATGGCAATAGTTTATAAAACTTCGTCGCTGAATTTTAAACTACTCCGTCCTTTGATCGATGTTCCGCATTTTGGTTTGATAAACCTAATTGCTCAGGAAAGACTAGCAAAAGAATTGATTCAAGATGATTTTACTCAGGAAACGTTAGCTACAGAACTCCTTTATTTGCTTGAGGATAACGTGAATGCGAAAGTCCGAAAACGATTGCAGGAAGTAAGCGAAACGCTCGGTCATGGCGGAACAGCAAAAAGAGCAGCCGAAGCAATTATGAAATTATTACTGACAAATTAACTTTTTTTATTTTTCGGTTGAGGATTCTCATCACATTTTGTAACTTGCCAAACCTTTGCAAACACTTCTCTCATAGTTGGAACGTCGGTATTTTGTTGAAAATAATAATTTGCTTCAATTGTTTTTACGTCTGGCACATTACGATAAAATGATAATGAGTTATAAATGCAATCATTGCAGTAGGTTAATGCTTCATTAATTGGTCTGGAATAAATATTTTCAGTAAATTTATCAACCATTTCAGCCAATTCTAAAAATGAAGTTTTTGATATCGAAACGGTTTTCAATTTATCGTCACTACCACAAACATATTGACCATTTGAATTGATAGCAACTAAAAGTTTGTAATTGCCCAAAATCCCGCCTTTTTTGTCTAAATTTATTGCCCAGGAATCAGGCGTGTTAGGCAGTAAAATAATTGGTGCAGGATTGGTCAAAATTTCCTTTTTTGGCACTTCATTTTCATTTTTTTGAGATGTTTGAGCAAAACCTAAAACAGGGGAAAGTAACAACAAAAGGAAAAAAACGAGATTTCTAATTCGCATAAAATTTAGTCCAAAACAAATATTTGGGGGATTGGCTCTAATTGTTAAGATACTTAAACTAGAGAAAAGGTTTCTTCAATTGAGGAATTATTTTTTATCGGTTACTTTCTTTTTCAATTCTTTCACATCGTCTTTTAACCTGCCAAGTCCTTTAACCATCGCGTTTTGACGTTTATATTCGTCCAAAGGCTGAACGGGTGTTCCCCACCAAACTCCGGCCCGAACAATTTTACCGGGCAGAACTCCGGCTTGAGAACCGATAATTGCGCCGGTTAAAACTCGGGCGTGGTCACCCATACCGACCTGTCCGCCGATGACACAATCATCTTCGATTATGGTGCTGCCGGAAATTCCGGTTTGAGCAGCAATAACTACTCTTTTACCAATCTGGACATTGTGAGCAATTTGGACTAAATTATCAATTTTTGTGCCTTCACCGATACGGGTTTCGCCTAAGGCACCCCGGTCAATGCAGGAATTTGCCCCGATTTCGACGTTATCTTCAATGATAACGGTGCCGATCTGGGGAAATTTAACATAACCGTTGGCGCCATCTCGGACATAGCCAAAACCATCTGCGCCAATTACTACCCCCGAATGCAAAATTACGTTGTTGCCAATCGTGCAGTTATCTTCAACAAAAACATTTGGATGCAAAACGCAATTTTTGCCTATTGTGACATTATCGCCAATTTTAGCTCCTGCTCTAAACTGTGTGTTGTCCCCAATTACCGAATTGTCCCCAATACAGCAAAAAGCACCAATAAAAAGATTTTCACCTAATTTCGAACTTTTTGAAATGATAGATGATAAATGGATTATTGATTTTCGTCTTTTTGGGGGGTGTAAAACTTCGGCAATTTTGGCAAAAGCCAATTTGGGATTTTTAACTTGGATTGTTGGACCAGAAAAGGATCCCGAAAATTTTTCGGGAATAATAATGCACGAGGCATTTGTGGTTAGAAATTCTTTTTCAACAAAGGCGATTTCACCGGTTTGGGCTTTTTCGATTGAGGCAACTTGTGTTATTTCAACATTTCCATCACCGTTTAGTTCTCCATTGACAATTTCGTTTAGTTGTTCGATCAGCATTACTTTTCGGATTCTGCAACTGCTTTTTGCAAGAAAATTTCTAATCCTTCCAGCTCAAAACCGTGTTCCCTTTCCAATCGTTTAATGATTGGGGCTGATTCACTATCAAGAAAAT
Source organism: Pyrinomonadaceae bacterium (assembly GCA_035438525.1). Classification (GTDB taxonomy): domain Bacteria; phylum Acidobacteriota; class Blastocatellia; order Pyrinomonadales; family Pyrinomonadaceae; genus JAIBCC01. The sequence continues at coordinate 268 of DAORIL010000142.1, read as the reverse complement.
CCAGGTCAGCCAGATCCAGTGTGATATTTTTGCCAATTTGTTCGCGGACGTCTAACGCGATTCTTTCGAGCAAAATTGCGTCGTCAAGCATCATTGTTCCCTCGACCCGTAAAAGGGTTTTTTGGCGTTCAGGGTCTTCAACCTGTGTTATTGAAGTTGGCATTGTTGAAATTTTGTTGTTTTATGGTTGAAATGTCAATCAAAAACTTTGGAAGAACAAAAAATAAAAAAAGTTGCTCGTTCCAAAAAAACATTTTAAAGAAAATAA
>DAORIL010000141.1:0-11885 GCA_035438525.1 Pyrinomonadaceae bacterium | reverse complement strand
TGTCTTTAATATTTTTATACCAATTGATTGATTCAATATCTTTGTAATCTTCGATTTTGTCGAATTTGATATTGTTCATTCCGAGTTCATCGCCGAAATAATAATAAGGCGTGGCACGCATCGTCAGTAGAAAAGTCGAAAGCATTTTGGACGAATAATCACGAAATTCGGGTGAATCATTTCCCCAACGGGTCAGCATTCGCGGCTGGTCGTGATTGCCGAGATAAATCGTTCCCCAGCCTTTTTGCTCGAAATTGTCGCTCCATTTGGTATAGATTTTTTTGAAATCAGTCAGTTTCCAGCCCGCCGGATCAATTATTTTTTTCGAGTTCGGCAGATAGCCAAGTCCAACGCCGTCAAAGTGATACATCATATTGAGTTCTTTGCGGTCTTCGTCCACAAAATTATGCGCGTCTTCGGCAGAAACTCCGATTTCACCGACGGTCATAATGTCATATTTTGAAAGGACTTCGCGGTTCATTTCCTGTAAATAATCGTGAACGTGCGGACCGTGAGAATAAAATTTGCCCCAATCGTTATTGTATTCAGCGGGAATCGGCGGAAAATTCGTATCTTTGGAAATAAAAGCGATAACATCCATCCGCATCCCGTCAATGCCTTTGTCGAACCAGAATTTCATCATCGAATACATTTCCTGACGAAGTTTCGGATTTTCCCAATTCAAATCGGGCTGTTTTTGCGAAAAGATGTGTAAATAGTATGATTTAGTGGTTTCATCATATTTCCAGGCATCGCCGTTTACATCAAAAAAGCTGACTCGTTTATTCGGTTTGCCTTTTTCTTCGTCCCACCAGTGATAATAATTTCGATATGGATTATCGCGCGATTTTTTTGCTTCCTGAAACCATTTATGTTCATCGGAAGAATGATTGGCGACCAGATCAAGCACGATTTTCAGCTTGCGTTCGTGCGCGGCTTTGAGCAGTTCGTCAAAATCTTCCATCGTCCCGAATTCCTTCATAATGTTTTGGTAATCGGAAATATCGTAGCCCATATCGTCATTCGGCGAACTGAAAATCGGATTGAGCCAAATGACATCAATACCGAGCGATTTAACGTAATCAAGCTTTTCGGTAATCCCTTTCAAATCACCAATTCCATCGCCATTTGTGTCTTTGAAACTGCGTGGATAGATTTGATAAACAACCGCTTCTTTCCACCATTTGCGGTCGGGAATATTCTCGGTTGCGATTGTCGTTTGATTAGAATTCACGTTTGTTTGAGCTGGTTGATTGGTTGAATTTTGACACGCCGAAGAAATCAGCAAAATCAAAGTAAAAATAATGGATTTTTTAAACATAAAAGTTCCTCACTAAATTCCCATTCTGAAATCTTTAACACTCGTTTCGGAAAACTTAAAATTTTCAAAAACGGATTTGTTACCCTTTCCCGCAGGCGATTGCGAACCGATTCCAATTTTGATTGTCGCCGGATATTCGTTTTTGAAAACACGGACTAGCTGCCAACTTTTTCCGTCAATCGAATAATAAAATCCGACCACTTTCGTATCCGACGAAATTTTCATAAAAACGCTCTGACTTTTCACCGCATCGTGATTGTTATCGTCGGAAAAGTCTTTAGTTTTAACGGTGACGAGCCGTTTATTCATTCTTTCGTCAGCTTCAAACGCAAATTTCAGCCAATGTTTATCATCAATGTAAATAAACGCCATTCCCGCGTCGTATTTGACCTTGTGAACAGGCGTGGTTTTGAAAGAAAAGGTGAAAGGTTTTGTATTATCAACCGTTTTCAAAAGCAAAGGCGCGTTGGCTTTTTCATAAGGCGGCAAACCCGGTTCGATAAAAAAATCGGTTTCCGCACCGGCTGAAATTTCAATTTTATTGCCGATTTTGGAAAAAAGTTTTTCGGCATCGTTACGGCTTTCGGAAAAATCCCAAAAGATAGACTTTTGACCGTAAAAATTTATCGTGCAGAAACAAATTAAAAATAAAATTGAATAAATTTTCATCTCCTTTCTCCTAATTCAATTCAAAAACAACTGCTTCGTATGGTTTCAATTTTCCGTCAGACGAAGGTGTTGTATAATTGCCTAAAAGAAGTTTGGCTTTGCTCACATCCAAACCTGTGTTGGGAGTCGCTTCTTTATCCGTAAAGTTCAATAGAATCAATAATTTCTTGCCGTTCAGTTCGCGCGTGTAGGCGTAAACGCTTTCATTCGGTTCGTCTAACAAAGTATATTTTCCGTAAACCAAAACCGGATTTTCTTTGCGTAATTTGGTCAGTTTGCGGAAATAATTAAGCGGCGAATTTTGATTTTTTTCCTGTGCTTCGGCATTGATTTCTTTGTAATTCGGCGCAACCTTTATCCAGGGTTTAGCGGTTGAAAATCCGGCGTTATCGGCTGCGCTCCATTGAAACGGTGTGCGCGAATTGTCGCGGGCTTCAAATTTGGCGCGTTCCAAAAATTTGTTCAAATCGCCGCCTTTGCTCTTTTCAAACTCATACATATTAAACAAAGGTTTGTCGCGGAAATCTTCCATCTTTTCAAAACCGGCGTTGGTCATCGCCAATTCGTCGCCGTTGTAATAATAAGGCGTTCCGCGCATCGTCAGCAGAAAAGTGGAAAGCATTTTGGACGAATAATCACGAAATTCCGGTTTATCATTTCCCCAAAGCGAAACAAGTCGTGCTTTATCGTGATTTGCCAAAAAGATCGAAAGCCAGCCTTTTTCGGCAAATTCCTTGTCCCATTTGGAAAAGACTTTCTTCATTTCGGTCAGTTTATACCCACCGAATTTGCCTAAATCCGCAGGTTCAAAAGCATAAGCCATTGACAGTTCGTTGCGGTCTTCGTCAACCAGATCGTGCGCGTCCTGCATATTTCTGCCCGAGCCTTCGGCAACGCTGAACACATCGTATTTGCTGAAAACTTCTTTGTACATTTCCTCCTAATAATCGTGAATATGTTCGCCCATCGAATAGTTCATCAAACTAGGTTCAGTTCCGGCGGGAAATTCAGGAAAATTCGGGTCTTTAGCCACAAATTGAAACGCATCGAGCCGAAAACCGTCCGTTCCTTTTTCCGCCCAAAATTTCATAATGTCGTAAACTTCCTGGCGTAATTTCGGATTCGACCAATTCAAATCAGGCTGTTTTTCGGAAAAAATATGCAGATAATACGAGTTAGTTTTTTCGTCAAACTTCCACGCATCGTGCTTTGCATCAAAGAGACTGTATCGTGCGGGCGGCTTGCCTTTTTCGGCATTCCACCAGTAGTAATAATCACGGTAAGGACTTTCGCGCGAACTTCTCGCGGACTTGAACCATTCGTGTTCGTCCGAAGAATGATTGACGACAATATCCATCACGAGCTTGATTTTGCGGTCGTGTAAGCCTTTGATGAGTTCGTCAAAATCCGCCATCGTCCCGAAATCTTTCATAATATTCCGGTAATCGGAAACATCGTAACCGTTGTCATCATTTGGCGAAGAATAAATCGGGTTGAGCCAGACGACATCTACACCGAGCGATTTGATGTAGTCCAATTTTTCAATTATTCCCCGTAAATCGCCGATTCCGTCACCGTTTGAATCTTTGAAACTGCGCGGGTAAATTTGATAAACAACTGCTTCTTTCCACCATTTGCGTCCGGGAATTTCATCGGCAGAAGTCGGCGGATTAGGGGGTGTTTGTGTCTGTTTAGTCGCGGTTTGGCACGAGGTAAACATTAGCAAAGCCAATAAAATGAAGGAATAGATATAGTTTTTTCGATTCATCATAATTATCTTTCCAAAACTATCGCGTAGCGATAAGCCGATTTTAGCCGTGTCTTTGAAGGCACGGTAAAATAAAAAAATATTTTAGTCGCGTGAGCGACGACTGAATTTTGACTTTTCAATTGTCGCTGACGCGACACTTTTGATTATTCGTTTCCGTGGGTTAAAACCGCACGGCTAAATTCCTATTGTCGCTCTGCGACATTTAAGGATTTAAATCTTTCTTCGCAGTTTCAATCAATTCGTTATTACCTTCATAAGAAAGCGTTTCATCGTCTTTCAAAAACTTCGGCGGATAGATATGTTTTTGATAAACGGGATACGCCTCGGTGCGTAAATGCGATAAAAGATGATGCCCTTTGCGCGTTTCGCGTTCGTGGCGTAATGCCGAAATATCAATCGGCGCAACCACGATTTTTTCGCCGTGACCTTCGCTTGCTTTGGCTAAAACTCGCCCTTCAAAATCAACAACCATCGAACCGCCCGACCACGAATAAGGCGGATAATGTTCCAGACTTGCGGCTTGGTTTGAAGCGACAACGTAACACATATTTTCCAAAGCCCGACAACGATTGATGAGCGTCCACCAATCCATCGGCTCAGTCGCATTCCACGGATCCATATACGCCGACACGCGCACCAGAATTTCCGCGCCGTTCATCGCCAGTTGGCGCAAAACTTCGGGAAAAAGCCAGTCGTAACAAATCGCCGTTCCGATGTTTCCAATTTCGGTTTTCGCCACAGGAAAAAGTTCTTCTTCGTAGCCTTCGATGTCGTGCGGCGAAGAATGAACTTCGTAAGGAATCCAGGTATTTACTTTGCGATATTTGTATAAAATTCCTTCCGCGCCGATCAAACAAGTCGTATTAAAAACGTGATTCGAATATTTTTTATCAATTTCCAACATCGAACCGCTTTGAATGTAAATTCCGTATTCTTTCGCCTTTGCTTGCAACCTGTCCGTGTGTTCATTCGGAATTTCAACCGCTAATTTTTCGTGCAATTCTTTAACCGTCGGAAAAACAGGAGCAGCATGTGCAAATTCGGGAAATGTAACGAGTTTGACCGGCAAAAACGGAACAGCACCAGCCACCGCCGAATCAATCAAACTCAAGATTCTATCGGTATTTTTCCGCATTTCAGAACGTCTCACCGGATTAGCAAAATCTGTCTGAATAGCGGCGGCTGAATATCGAATATGGTTCATTTTTTATTTGTTGCCCGCGAAAAACGCGAAAAGACGCTAAAACTTTTCTCTTAATTTATTCACTAATTTCTAACTAAAACGATTATTTACAATCAGTCTTTTTTTCGTGTGTTTTGCGTATTTCGCGGCAAATTTTCTTAAAATTTCGCTAACCCACCACGGCTGAATCTGGTCAAAGTTTCATCATAAATGCGCCGTTTTTCTTCGCTCATCGGATAATTTTCTTCTGCGCCGTAGGGATATTTTTTCATTCCTTTGAACGGCAATGGATAAACCGCATCGGGCGAAGCCGAATTAATATCCATTTCCTTGCTGTAACCATCTGCAAATAAAAGAAATGTATAAGTTTTTCCTTGCGGCGGGGCGGGTAATTCTTTGAAACTCAAAACAAACTCATCACCCGCTTTGGCAATCACGAAAACATCGTCAATTTCTTTCAAAAGCGGTTTGACATCACCAATTCTGGTAAATCTTCCGGCAAAATTTTTCCAACGATCATCAAACGAAACTTTGTTGTAATCGGGAACATCCATTCCGTTAAATTTTGTTTCGGCTGAATAGCCTCTTTCGCGTAAATTCGCCACAGTTGGCTCAATTTCAATCGTTTTTAAATTCGTCTCTTTTGGCGAAGTGTCAACTGCGATTTTGTCCCAATAAGTTCTAAAATTCGTCACGATCCGAACTTCACGCGAATCGGTTAAAAATTTTCCGGTCAGATCAACTAACAAAGTTTGTGGACGACCAATCGGGATTCCGATCGAATCAATCACAGTTTGCCATTCGCCTTTTTGATTTTTGACCTGTAAATACGGGAAAAATAAAGACCTTCCGCTTTGCGAAGCGCGAACATTATCCGAAGAAAATGCGTAATCCGTCCAACCCGTCAGCAATAAAATTGTGCGTCCCGTAAAGCCTTTTTGGTCGTCCAGATTAAGCGTCAAACTATGTTCATCGGCATAACCGCGAATCTCTTGTTTGGTAAAATCATCATAAAAAACACGGTCTAAATCTTTGATTTTCGGCAAGATATTTTCGCCTTTTGAATTAGTTGCCGAAATTGGCGGATGCGCGTTTTGGGTAGAAATGATTGATTCTTTCGGCTTTTCCGACTGACCTAAACCTTCATTCGGATAAACTTCCGAGTTCTCATCGTGTTCGACGGCAACGAGTTTTACTTTGTCGAGATACATTACTTCTTCAAGTTCGTTCGTCACCCGAATTTCGTAAAAACCGTTTTTCGCTTTCAATTTATCTTGTGGAATTCGGACAAATTCATCGGATTTCGGAAAATTATAAACGCCTTTTCCAGCCCAACCGCCCATTTCGCCGCCACCTAAGAAATCAGTGACAAAAGCAAATTTTTCACCGTCCCAAGTGTAAAGATACGGACACGAAGCGGGTTTGCGGTCAACTTCCTGAATATTGATTTGATTAGACTTAGCGACAAAATCGGTTTCGGATTGGACAATTCCCGAACTCCACAGAATCCGAATCGAATCGGCAGACTTCCTTTTTCCCAAACCAAAATGGATTTGTGAAGGCGCAGGCATCGGACTCGCTGAATAACTTTCAAGCTGTTGCGCCAAACTTCCCGCCCGCATCACAACTTTTGCGCCGATTCCGCTTTTATTACTGACGCGACCTTGTAGATTTAGGGTTTCCGAATTGTTTAAATTTCCGCCATTATTTTGCAAATATCGTCCGTCAACCAACAAATCTAAATCGCCGTCATTATCAAAATCGGCTGATAATATTCGGTTGGAATTAGCAAAGAGTTTAGAATTGATAAATGGTTTGGCTGTTGCATCAGCAAATTTATCGCCTAAATTTCGGGAAATTAGTAAACCTTTATCGGTTGAAACGATTAAATCCAACAATCCATCATTGTCATAGTCTAAGAATTGCGAAGCAGTTGCGTTTTCAGTTCCTTTCGGTGCGTCTTTAATGATAAATTTTCCTTTGCCATCTGAAATTGCCAAAAATGATTTCTCGCCATCGCTTGACCAGCCTGAACGCGTGCCAAAGAAAAAATCGGTATATCCATCTTTATTGACATCTCCAGCGGCAACACAACTCCAATTTCCCTTTTTATTTAACCCAATCTCCTTGCTTACGTCCTTAAAAGTATCATCCCTCTGATTACTGAAAAAATTCAACCTTCCGTCATAATTTGCTACGACCAAATCTATATCGCGGCTGTTATTAAAATCGGTCGGGACAATATTTACTGATTTTCCTTCAAAACCATCTTTCGATTGGTTAATTTTTGACTTTTCGGAAATATCGGTAAAAGTTCCATCATTATTGTTTCGTAAAAGCAAATTGGGCGAACTAGCAAATTCCGTTGGAAAAGTATAATCATTAACTTCTGCTTGTTCATTATTAATATCGGTAAATCCAGCAATAAAAATGTCTAAATCGCCATCGTGATCAAAATCTACAAAAGCTGCTGAAGTGGAAAGAAATGGATATTTTGGAAACTTCGCATTTTCTGTTACATCCTTAAATTTACCTTTGCCTTCATTGTGATAAAGTCTGATTTCCAGATAGCCAATCAACAACAAATCTGGCAAATTATCATTATCAAAATCTCCAGAAATTATGACTGTGCCGATTGTGTTGATGGGCTTATTCAAATCACCCGAAGTTGCTGAAACATCTGTAAATCTCCCTTTTACATTCCGATAGAGAGAGATTTTGCAGGACGTTTTTGACGAAGAGGAGTTGTAATCATTTTTCTTAAAATTCGTTAGCGAGTTATCAATCTTGGCAACATCCGAATCACCATCCCCATCAAAATCAATCAAAGTTTCTCCACCTTCAAAGACTTTAAGAATTTCATACTTTGAGAGAGGTTTTCCCCAAAAGCGACTAAAAGGTCTAGGAATTGGTAATTTTGTAAAAGATTTATTTCTAATACCCACATTTAAACTTTGAAAACTAACTTTCGGCTCGGCTTTATCAACCAATTCATTTTCTGCACCCGTCGAGGATAATGCTTCGGCATAATGTCCTTGTTCTAAATAATTTAAGCCGATATTGATGCCCGCACTCGTATCGCGCAAAACTTGGAATTTTTTCAAAAGTTCGGCAGCTTTTTCGCGTTCACCGCTTCGTTGCAGAGAAGTTGCGAGATTATAAATCGCCGTTAGATTAAACGGCTCGGAATCGTATGCAGTTTGTAAAACTTTGATGGCTTCCGGATATTCGCGTTTTTGCGCCAGAATTTGTCCAGCATTGACGTTTGCGCCGACATCTGTGGGATCAGCTTGCAGAACTTTGCGAAAATTTGTTAAAGCTTCATCGAGATTATTTTCTGAACGGGCAATCAATCCGAGAATATAAAATGCTTGCAGGGAAGTCGGCTCAATTTGTAAGAAGTCGGCAATTATTTTTTTTGCTTCGTCTAGTTTTTTTTCATTGAAAAGCGCGATTGCCAGATTGATTTTAGCTAGTTTGAAATCCGGTTTGAGCGTTAAAGCCTGACGAAATTGTTTTTCGGCTTCGTCTGATTTGAATTGTTCTAAAAGACTGACCCCGCGATTATTTGCCCGATATGCGTCTTCGGAGAGCTTAAATTGATTTTGAGCAGTCAGCGAGAAGTGCAACAAGAGGAGCAAAACTATTGAATATGTTAAGTTTTGGAACAACTTCATTTGTTATAAAGCCAATATCTTTGACAGAAAAGACAATTCTGTTTTGAGAAAAGTTCGATATTCCTGTCGGCTATGTTTGTTTTTTATGTTAATTGATGACTTTCTGCGAAGTTAATTTACCACAAGTTTGTTCGGAAAGACAACTAAGTTTTCTTTCTTCACCTGATTTATTTTTTTCAGAGAGTCTTCGGGTAAAGATTTTCGCTAAGAATTGACTGCCGTTAGTTAAAAATTTTGCTGATCCAAACTACTTTATCGAATTGATTAAAATAACATCGTCAACCAGAATGCCTTTTTCATAAACCAGACGTTGACCATCGGGTGACCACGCAAAACGGGTAATCGAAGCATCCGGCAAATCTAACAAAAGACGGGCTTTGTCGCCATTTATTGGTTGTTCCCAGAGTTTTGTTCCGCCATTTTCAGTAGTTAAATAGGAAAAACTTTGGTTACCTTTCCACTCCAGATACAATTTTCGATTTGAGCCTGACGGGAGCTCAAATTGCTTAAAAACTTTACCGTTTTCTGCTAACAAAAGCGTTAATTTTAGAGTTTCTTCATTGAAACCATTAGCCGTTGCTTCGGGAAAAAGGCAAACAATATATTTCCCGTCAGGCGAAATTTGCGGATGAATAGTTGTTTGAGAAGTGATTTGGGTAGATTCCTTAGTTTCCAAATCAATTTTTCGCAGGATAAATTGTCCTGTTTTTTCGTCTAATGAAGTGTAATAAATCGTTCGGTTATCAGGGGCAATATTTGGCGAAGAAACGTTTATTTCATCGGTTAATTGCTCCTGTTTATTGCCGTCTGCTTTCATTCGCCATAAATTTTCGCGTCCGGTCCGATTTGAGATAAAAAGGATTGTTTGCCCATCATTGGAACTGATCGGAAAATAATCTGCGGTTCCGCCGGTAGTTAATTGCTGTCTGTTTTTCCCATCCGCACTCATCGTCCAAATATCAAGATTCCCATTAAAAGTTGAGCCGAAAATAAGCCGATTGTCGGGCAGCCAGCTAACGCCGGGAGCCGATAAATTAAATTCGGCGTGGCTTTGCGAAATTTTAGTGACTTGTTTGAAATCAGGTGCAGACGCAACCCAAAAATCAGCTAAAAGATTAGATTTGATTGCGGTAATAGAATTTGAATCGGCAGTTAGATTTAGGCTGAAAACTCCATTAATTCCGCTTGAAATTTGTCGCGCCGCGCCCTCGGTTGAAACGAGCCAAATTTCATCAGCCAGAACACTTGAACGGGCATTCCACGCGGGAAAAACGATTCCGCTTCCGTCTTTAAGCCAATCAATTCGCCCAACCCAGAGCCAATTATCTTTGGTCAAAGGTTTTTGTTCACCTGTTGAGGCATCAACTAAAAAGACCTCCATTTGTTTGCCGATAGCACCGGTTAAATAACTTGCACAGGCAATCGTTTTTTTGTCAGGCGACCAGGCTAAACCAAATGAAGAAAAGGCTTCCCAATCACTGCGAGTAGAGATTTTTCGTGCATCCGCCCCGTCAATTGACGCAATCATCAGAGCGGATTCTTTGGTTTTAGGGGAATTTCGGACAAAAGCAATTTGCAATCCATCAGGAGAAATTGCCGCCGGACTGTCAATGTCAAAAAGTATTTCCTGCGGTGTTCCGCCAAGCATCGGAATTCGGAACAAAGTGCCTTCAAACAATGAGCTTGAATCGTTTTTCTTGTAACTTGTATAGTAAATTTGTTTACCGTCAGGCGAAAAAGTTATTCCTGCAATCGTTTGTTTTTTCGGCGGTAGAATCTCAATTGAAGAGGAATTATCGGTTTGCTTAACCGAAATAAGCTGATCTTCGCCGCGAACCTCAACTAATGCCAAATATTTTCCGTCGGGCGAGATAGCAGACGAGCGAAAAATTCCGCCTTCGGAAGTCAGTTTTTTGATCTCGATTTTATTAAATTTTGATGAAGCAAAATTTTCGTCTTGCCAAAAATAGCGAACTGCAAAAATAATTCCGACAATAATTAAAATAGAGCTTGCAATGAGTGCCACAGCAAGTGTTGGATTGGCAAAAAGTTTTTTGGTTGATTGAGACTTTCTGACGGCAATCGCTTGCTCATCAGAATATGTTTTATGTTCGGCAGTGATTTCGGTTTTAACCCGATGTTCAAGAATGACGATTTCGTCATCGCTGACAATTTCTTTGACATCCGCAACAAAACGATAGCCGACACGCGGAACCGTTTCAATTAGCTGCCGTCCGTCCGCCAGAATTCCTAAAGTCTTTCTTAACGTGAGAATGTTTTGAGCGACTGTGCCTTCGCCGACAAAAGTATCCGCCCAAACTTTATCGAGCAAAAAATCTTTTTCGACTACCCGCCCTTTGCTGGAAACTAAAATGACCAGCGTTTCAAATGCTTTGTGAGTAAGCGGAATGACGGTCTTTTCTTTCCAGAGCCGTCTTTCCGAAACTTCTAATAAATAATCGCCAAAACTATACGAAATCTTACTTTGACCGTTCATAAACCAACCCTCACCAACTCATTGATAAAAATTTGATACGAATTTGATACGTCTTTTAAGACTATTTCAGCCTTAATCAACTAAATTTGAATTCCTAAGGTGAACTGTCAGCAGATTTGACGTTATTCCAGATTAGCCCTCTGAAACCGAAGGTCGGGACGGTTTCACCTTATCTTAGAAGTCAGACGGAATTTTAGCAACTGCAATTAAGCCGTTAAAACTCATTTTTATGGAAAAAACTTTTTTCAAAGCAGAAATTGAAACAACCGAGACCTGGGTTATCAAGCGTCAACGTCGTTTTATCCGGGGTTGGTGCGGACAATGCGGGCGCGAAGTTTCTTTGCTGATTCCTGAAGAAGCGGCGCGGTTAACTTGTCTGGAAATCAGTTATTTTCGCTTTTTAATGGAGCAAAATCAGTTTCACCTTTTTTATCTCGGAGCGACCAGACAACCATTTGTCTGTCTGATTTCACTGTGTTCGGTTTAGAAATATATGAAAACCAAAATGCTATTATTTTTGAAAATTATTTTATTTATCTTTTTAACTGCTTCGGTTTTATCAGCTCAATCTGTAACTTCCAAAGAACGCAAATTTACAAAAGTTACCGAAGGCGTTTATGTCATTACGCACAAAGATGCGCCTGATACTTTTCCGCAAGGAAATACGGTTGTTATCATTGGTGATAAGGATGTTTTAGTCGTTGATTCGTGTCTTTTACCGTCTAGTGCCAAAGAAGATATTGCCCAAATCAAGCAATGGACGAATA
>DAORIL010000140.1:0-11987 GCA_035438525.1 Pyrinomonadaceae bacterium | reverse complement strand
TAAAGGTAGTTTTTTAACGCAAAGACGCAAAGTAGCAAAGGCGCAAAGGAAATGAAGTAAAAAGTAAAAATTTAAGAACTAACTATCAAAAAAGTTTTGCCTCTTGGCATCTTTGTGCCTTTGCATTAAAACTTTGGTTAAATTTCTCAATTCTTCAAGGTCTCTCATAATTGAATTTCTAACACGCTTTTCACCATCTAAAACAAACCTCTCAATAAAAACTGTCAATTAAATTTTGATAATTTTTCATATAAGATTAAAATCAAGATATGAAAGCAGTTGCAGTAATTCCAAAAACAGTAAATAGCGTCCATTTGGTTGAAATGGATAAACCGAAAGTTTCTGATATTCCCAAAGGTCGCGGAGTTTTAGTCCAAGTCCTGCGTGTTGGGGCGTGCGGAACTGACCGTGAAATTAATAATGGCGAGTATGGTGTCACACCAAAAGGCTTTGATTTTCTGGTTTTAGGTCATGAAAATCTCGGTCAGGTAGTCGAAATTGGTGATCAGGTCAAAGAATTACAGGTTGGCGATTACGTTGTCGCCTCGGTGCGCCGACCGGGAAAAAGTTTTTATGACGAAATCGGCGAGCAGGATTTTACCACCGATGACGAATATTTTGAGCGCGGAATTTCGCAACTTCACGGCTATATGGCGGAATTTTATGCCGAAAATGCTGATTATTTAGTCAAAATCCCACCTAAAATTGTTGACATTGCTGTTTTGCTCGAACCGCTTTCCATCATCGAAAAAGGGTTAAAACAGGCTTCCGATATTCAGGAAAGATTAAAGATTTGGCGACCTAAAACCGCCGCAGTTTTGGGGACTGGAAGTGTTGGACTTTTAACCGTAATGGCTCTGCGGATGCGCGGTTACGAAGTTCACGGCTTTGGACGCGACAAAGGTGACGGTTATTTGAACGCCGAACTTTGTGAAGCAATCGGTGCAACTTATGATTCAACCGCCGAAACCACCGTTCCCGATTCGGTCAAAAAATACGGCGAATACGATTTAATTTTTGAATGCACCGGATATTCTCCGATTGTTTTTGACGCAATGCAGAGTTTGAATCAAAACGGTGTTTTAATACTTTCATCCGTCACCGGCGGCGAGCGAAAAGTTGACGCGGTTCCTGCCGATAAGATCAATCAACAGTTTGTGTTAGGCAACAAAGTAATGTTTGGAACGGTCAATGCTAACCGCGAACATTTTGAAATGGGCGTTAAAGATCTAGCCCTTTGCGAAGCGATGTATTCGGGTTGGTTAGGAAGAATGTTGACGCATAAGGTCGAGGGTTTGGAAAATTACGAAAAAGCCTTTGAGATTCTCAATAACGCATCATCTTTCAAAGCGATCAAAGCCTATTTTGAGGTAAGCAAGATTTAAGATTCAAGATTTGTTCCGCAAATCCAAAATCTAAAACCTAAAATTAATAGATGCCAAATTTAACAGATTTTGAAAAAGATAGTGAGATTTTGACTGAAAAGAAAGAAAAGCTCGAAAAGCCGAAGCTCTTCAAAGTCATTTTGCACAACGACGATTTTACGACGATGGAGTTCGTCGTTTTTGTCTTGCAATATGTTTTCAAACGTTCTGAATCCGAAGCCTATACAATTATGTTTAACGTCCACGAAAAAGGCATCGGCATCGCCGGAGTTTATACTTACGAAATTGCGACCATGAAAGCGGAAAAAGCCGTCAATCTTGCCCGCGCCAGAGAATATCCTCTGCTTTGCACTGTTGAACCTGAATAATTTTGGAATAATTTTGTGTAAAAACGTGTTTTAGTTTGCGTTATGTTTGACGAAAAACACGCACACACGCACGCCCAAAACCGATTTGCTGTCATTCCAACGGCCGAAAAATTAAACGCCAATCCAAATTTTACAGGCAAAGGCATCACTATTGCATTTCTTGATTCGGGATTTTATCCGCATCCCGATTTTGCCGAACGAATTATCAAATTTTACGACATTTCAGGCGAAGAAAAATCACTAAAGTCCATCAAACCAAAAGGTTATCATTGGCACGGAACACAAACTGTCACGGCTTGCGCCGGTAATGGTTCGCTTTCGGATGGAATTTATAAAGGTTTAGCATCAAAGGCAAAACTAGTTTTAGTCAAAGTTTCAAAAAACGGGCAAATTTCGGACGAATCAATCGAAAAAGGATTGAAATGGGTTCTCAAAAATCGTGAGAAATATAACATTCGCATTGTCAATATGTCGCTTGGCGGGGATATGGATGCGCCCACCCGCGAAAGCAAAATCAATCAGTTAGCGGAAGAATTAACCAAACTTGGTGTGGTTATAACAGTTGCAGCGGGAAATACGGACGAATCAAATTCAATTCCGCCGGCGAGTGCGCCATCCGTCATTACAGTTGGCGGTTTTTCGGACGAAAACACTTTCGATTCAGAAAATCACCAACTTTATCATTCCAATTTTGGCAAAACAGCGGATAATTTGGTCAAACCCGAAATAATTGCTCCTGCAATGTTTGTCGCTGCGCCGATTTTGCCGGAAACTGAGGATTATCAGGTTGCTGAAATGCTTTCGATGTTAGCCGATGTTCCGGATTATTCGTTTCGGCTGTTGCTTGAGGAATATTGGCAAAACGCGGGACTTTCGCCTGATATTCTTTCGATGGAAACAAATGCAGCCCGAAAATTGGTCGAATATGCACTCCATCGCCGTAAAGTTGTGGCGACACATTATCAACACGTTGACGGAACAAGTTTTGCTGCGCCAATCACAGCTTCGGTTATTGCTCAAATGCTCGAAGCCAATCCAAATTTAACTCCAACCATCGTCAAAAATATTTTAATTTCAACAGCTTCCCGGCTAACTAATTTTTCGGCAATTCGGCAAGGTTTCGGTGTTTTAAATGCCAAATCAGCCGTTAGGGAAGCGATCAATGAAATGCACTTTTTTGACCACGAAATATTGACCCCGCCTCGGATCGAAGATGAAAAAATTGTCTTTTTTTATCACGATGACAACGCCGAATTTGTTCATTTATCGGGTGATTTTAATAATTGGAACTCTATCGAAAATACATTTGTTAAAAATGATGTCGGTTTATGGAAAGCAGAAATTCCGATTCCGGCAATTGGTAAATATTGTTATAAATTTGTGATAAATAACGCGATCTGGAAAGAAGATCCGAGTAATGGAATGAAAGAAGAAGATAATTTCGGAGGATTTAATTCAATTCTGCAAATAACTTAAAGACAATTGATTCTTTCTAAACTGATTCGAGGCAGATCCATCTTTTCGCCTCTTCCACATTTTCAAAAAGCCGCATCTGAACGCCTTGGTTGCGGGCGATTACTTTTCCGAGTTGGTTAACATCCTGATTTTGAAAACGGTCAAAAAAGGCGATCTTTTTTCCCGCCAGAATTTTTCCTAAATATACTCCCATTTCTAAAATTTCCGGCGGAGTTACGGTTGTCACAAAATCCTTTTCAATTAAAATCTTTGTAGTTCCTAATTCAGCACATTTTTCTGCAATCTCATCCCAATACATTTGAGCAATTTTCGGCGTTAAAAGTTCTCCGCCCACTAACACATACAAATATTCTTTCCGATTTTCCAACTGAATATAATATGGTTTCGTTTCGCTCATAAAATTTTACGAACCCTGCGATGCTTGAAGTTTGGTAATTTAAGATTCTAAATCTATTGTGTTTTTTGAACAAATAAAAATACGCCTCATTTCCTGAAAAGGTTGCTAAACTACGCATTTTTTGAAATAAACCATAACGAATATTTTTGCACCTTATAGTGTTAGATTATGTGTTTGAATGTTTGATTTTTGCTAAAAACCCTTTATTTTAGCCTTTGGCACACCTCTTGCTTAACCGCCATTATGGGTGTGGTAAGTGCTTAACCTACAACACTTTACAAAACTTTACATTTCATTGGTAAATGAAAAAGTAAAAGAAAAAAGGTTAGAATAAGGAGAAAAACCATGAAATTAAATAACGTAAAAAAAGCAATTATAACTTCAACTTTAGGTGTCGCTACTTTATTTGGAACAGGCTTAATTGCCAATGCACAATCGAGGGATCGCAACGAAAAATATCCGTCTCAGGTTTATAGCCAAAATCAAAGAGCAGAGAAGGAAAAACAACGTCAATATGAAGAACAAACCCGGATCGAGCAGCAACGTCAGGAACAATTGCGAATGCAGTATGAGCGAAACAGAAATCCATGGGAAAAGAATGTTAAGTATAAAGTTTATCAAAACGGAAGATTTCTTATTACTGATGCCCGCGGATTAGAAATGCTCAAACAAGCAGTCATTCGCGGTTACGAAGAAGGCTTTAAAAACGGACAAGCTGACCGAAAAAACAGACGCAAAGGAATGTTTAATAATTCTTCGATCTATCGCAACGGAAACATCGGATTTCAAAAAGGTGTTGAGATGAAACAGTATCAATTCTTTTTCCAAAAAGGATTTAGCGAAGGTTATGAGGATGGATTTAACACTCGTAAATTCCGTGGCTGGTTCCAAAATGATGGAAAACTTTCTGAAAAAGAACTTCGTGAAATCTTGAAATACGAAAGAGTCTAACGGCTAAAGAAAATTTATAAATCTATGGGCGTTCGGTTTTCTTAATGGAAACCGAACGTTTTTACTTGAATATAGAATTACGGTCCTTTGCTTCTGCATATTAAAACAGACTAAAATTCAATAATAATGAACATTTGGGAAATAATCGGGCGACTTAGACCTTTCGTCAAACCTTATAAATTTTTAGTGATTACGTCGCTCTTTCTTACTTTAATTGGAGCAATTGCGGCACAGATAAATCCGCTTGTTTTGCGCTATACCGTTGATACTATCCAGCAATTATTAAATGAAGGGAGACATGCGCAAGAAAGTTTTTCGCTTCTTTTATTTATCAGTTCAATTCTATTTGGCAAAGAATTAGTAAATATCGCGGTCAAATACGGGCAAAGTATGCTCGGCGAAAAAATTCGGATCAATCTTTCGAGCGAATTATCGCAACACGCCATCGAGAGAATTCTCACCTACAAATATTCGTATTTTGCCGATGATGAAAACGCGACCGGCAAATTGCAGGTAAGAATTGATCGCGGCGCGGAAAGTTTGACGAAATTTGTCCAGAACATTTTTATTGACCTTTTACCACTTTTTGCCAATGCAATTTTAGCTTTAGTTTTGATGTTCAACGCCAATTTTTACGTTGGGTTAGTTGCTTCAATCATTATGCCGATTTATTTTCTGCTTAGTTGGCGGCAAGCGGGATTATTAAAAGGAGTTCGGCGCGGACTTCGGAGTTTACGCGAAACCAAAACTAACGGATTATTTAACATCATCGAATCAATTATCGTCATTAAATCCTTTGTTCGTGAAGAATACGAGCGCGAAAAGCAATATCAATTACAACAAAACCTAATTAATGCTCAACTCAAACAACGCAAAACGAATTATACTTTTGATGCGCTGAAAACCTTTATTGAACAAGTCGGTGTGGTTTTGATAATTATCCTGACGGCTTATTTAGTCCTCGACCAGAAAATGACGATTGGCGCAATCATGTTTCACATTTTGCTTTTCAATAATGTTTCCGCCCCGATTCGCCAGCTTCACCGTATTTACGATGAAATTAACGAAGCGATGACCTACGCCGAAGGATTTTTTGAAGTTTTGGATGCTGATTTTGCGCTTGAAGAAAGCGGCAAAATTACGACTGAAAATCTGAAGGGCGAATTTGAATTGAAAAATATAAATTTTACCTACCCAAACGGAACGCAAGCACTTTTTGATGTCAATATGAAAATTCCGGCAGGTAAATCCGTCGCTTTTGTTGGTCTTTCAGGCGCGGGTAAATCAACTCTTCTGAATCTTTTATGCAAATTTTACGCACCGACCGACGGTGAGATTCTCCTTGATGGCGAAAATTTACAGGATTTTGATACACATCTTTTGCGCCGTAAAATAGGACTAGTTCTGCAAAAAAATCATATTTTCAAAGGCTCGATTGAAGAAAATATTCGTTATGGCAGTATGAAAGCAAGTTTTGAGGAAGTCGAGGAAGCCGCCAAAAAAGCCTATTTGCACGATCAGATCGAACAACTTGCAGACAAATATCAAACGGATGCTCAGCAACTTTCCGGCGGACAACAGCAACGGATTGCAATCGCCCGTTTATTTCTAAAAAATCCACCGATTATTTTTCTGGATGAACCGACTGCAAGTTTGGACGCAATTGCTACCGAACAAATAAAAAACAGTCTGGACGCAATCAAAGAAAATCGAACTGTGGTCATTATTTCCCACAGCATCTCGCAGATTATTGATTCAGATATAATTTTCGTTTTGAAAGAAGGGCGAGTAGTTGAAAGCGGAACTCACGATGAACTCTACGAAAAAGGCGCAACTTATCGTGAAATCTTTAACGCCTCGGCGCGAAGTTTGAATTTGGATAGAATTTCCAAGACTTTGGAAATGGAGTTCGACATATAAGAATTATTGCCCGCGAAAGTGCGCGAAAATTCGCGAAAAGTTAAATCAAAAAAGAAAATACTTGATATTTTTTCTCTTATTTTCGCGTCCATTTGCGTATTTCGCGGGCAAACTTTTACCCGATTTTCTCTAAACCATTCATATATCGTTGAAGAATTTCGGGAATCACAATGCTTCCATCGGCTTGCTGGTAATTTTCCAGAATAGCAATCCAGGTTCGCCCGACTGCCAAACCTGAACCGTTAAGGGTGTGCGGAAATTCGGTTTTGGCGTTTCCGGCGCGTTTGAAACGCATATTCATTCGACGTGCCTGGAAATCTCCGCAGTTTGAACAGCTCGAAATTTCACGGTAAGTATTTTGGCTGGGAAGCCAAACTTCGATGTCATAAGTTTTGACCGCGCCAAATCCCATATCGCCGGTTGATAAAACCACAGTTCGATACGGCAAACCTAATAATTGCAAAATTCTTTCGGCATTAGCGGTCAATTTTTCGTGTTCTTCTTCAGAATTTTCGGGCAAACAAACCTTGACCAACTCAACTTTTTCAAATTGATGCTGACGAATCAAACCTCGCGTGTCGCGCCCGTAACTTCCCGCTTCTGAACGAAAACAAGGCGTGTAAGCGGTGTAATGTTTCGGCAAATCTTTAGCATCCAAAATTTCTTCGGAATGATAATTGGTGACCGGAACTTCAGCGGTTGGAATTAGCGCAAATCCGCGTTCATCGGTTAGGTGAAACAAATCTGCGGAGAATTTAGGCAGTTGTCCTGTCCCGAATAAAGCCTTTTGATTGACTAAAAACGGCGGCAAAGTTTCGGTATAGCCATGTTCGGTGGTGTGAACATCAAGCATAAAATTGACCAAAGCACGTTCTAATCTCGCTCCTGCACCGTTTAAAATTGCAAACCGCGAACCTGTAATTTTCACTGCTCGTTCCTGATCTAAAATGCCTAAAGATTCGCCCAAATCAACGTGATCTTTGACTTCAAAATCATATTCTTTCGGAGTTCCCCAACGACGAACTTCAACATTTGCCGTTTCATCTTTGCCAACCGGAACGCCTTCGGCAGGAAGATTTGGCAGATTTGCCAACAAATCGCGCATTTGGCTTTCGGCTTCGTCGCGTTGTTTATCGAGTTCGGCTTGTTTTTCTTTTAACCCCGAAATCTCTGCTTTTTTCGCTTCGGCTTCTTCGCGCTTGCCTGCTTGCATTAACGCCCCGATTTCTTTGCTTGATGAATTACGAAGCTGGTTGAGGTTATCGGATTCGCCAATCACACGACGGCGTTCTCCATCTAATTCGGCAAATTTGTCCAACAATTCAGTTGGAAAATTGCGATTGTTAAGGGCAGTTCTGACGGTTTCTAAATTTTCTCTGACGTAATTTAAATCTAACATAAGTTGATAATTGTAAATCGTTATAGGTTAATTGCAAATAATTATCCACGAAGTTTCACGAAGTTTTCACGAAGTTTTTTTATTTTTTTTCTTTCTTCGTGCTTCTTTCGTGTCACTTCGTGGATAATTTTTCAATCGTTTTTTCAATTCTTCTAATCCGTGTTTCTTCCTTTTTCGCTTCGTTAACGGCAAGGACATATTCTTTTTGGTGGGTGTAGCTCATTTTTTCAAATGCTTCGGTTAAATTATTCTCCCTCAATGCTTTGGCTAAGTCTTCAGGAACTTCGACGGTGCGTTTGTCGGTATCACGTTCGATTGTCACATTTATCGTTTCACCGGCTTTAATTTTTGCCAAATCACGGACTTTTTTGGGCACGACCATACAAAATTTTCCGCCCATTCTGACGATAGTGCTGAGATAAAATGCTTCATTTATCCAAACTTTGACCGGAACTCGTTTTGCATCGAAAATTTTTTCAACGTCAAACGGAAAGAAAATTCCCGTAGCTTCCATATTCTCGTGTTTTTCCAACACGGTTTCAAACGTAATTTTTTCGTTCATCACAGACGACAGATTAGCACAACTGAAACTAAGATATAAAGATGAGCGAATTGATAGTTAAACAGCAAAATATTACTATCAAATTTATTCCTTTCTTATGCAAATTGATTTTTTGAATCCGCGCAGTATTATTTGCTTTATCGCCATTTTGCAAGGTTTGATATTTGCGATTTTGCTGATAATTCGCGGATTTCGACAAAAAACAAAAGCAGATCTGTGGCTGGCATTGCTCTTAATTTTGCTCTGCTCAACTTTGATTACGCCGCTGATCGGATTTGCCAATGTTTATGACCTCAATCAATGGCTGACTTATTTTCCCTTTGCAATTTTTTTCAGCAGCGGTGTTTGCGTTTGGTTTTACACTTTGAATTTGACCGATTCCACGCGTAAATTTCAGACGAAAGATCTGTATTTTTTTATTCCGACATTAATCTATTTAGCAGTTCGTTTTTTCCTTTTTGGACACTCGGTTGAATGGAAAAATTGGTTTGATGATACCTACGGTAAATATTTTGAAACCTCAGTTTTTATTACCGAATTCTTTTGGAATCTGACTTTTCTTTATTTTTCCATCAGGCATTATCAAAAATATCGTTCGTGGCTCAACGAAAATTTTTCTGATATCGAAAAACTTAAGTTTGATTGGCTACGGAATTTTCTTTACATTGCGACATCAGTTTTGATTCTCAGTGCGTTGTTTGATTTTACCAATTCATTTATTTTCCACCTTTCTTACAAACAATATTTTTATTTTGAGTTGGTTTTAGCTTTTTCCACTTACTATTTAGCGGTGGCAGGCTATCTGCGTTCAAAAACGATTGAACTAAGATTCACTGAAAAAGAAGCCGAAGAAATTGAAGAACGGAAAACGCTTTTGTCGGAAAAAGATTTGGAGAAATTAAAAACTAAACTGCAAATTTTAATGGAAACTGAAAAAGTTTACCGTGAACCGAATTTAACCTTAAACGATTTATCTAAAGAGCTTGGAGTAAATGCATCCGTTTTATCTTATGCGATAAATAACGGATTTCACAAAAATTTTAATGATTTCGTCAACGAATTTCGGATTAGCGAAGTGAAAGAAAAGCTCAAAAATTCGGATGATTCAACCTTGCTCGGCGCAGCCTTTGATTGCGGTTTCAATTCCAAAGCAACATTTAATCGTGCCTTCAAAAAATTCACCGGAGTTTCGCCAAAAGAATTTCAAGACAATTCAACCACAAAATAAGTCGAAAAATATGTTGACTTATTTTTAACCAAAAGTGTCTAATATATTTAGAGCTTTTCTTAGCTCGTCCTTTTTCTCTCAATATCCTAAAATGCCTAGCCTAAAAAGACTTTTTGTCTTTCTAATTTTCCTGTTACTCAACTGTCCGCAAATTTTCGGTCAATATCGTTTTGATTTTTGGACAACGGATAATGGTCTGCCGCAAAACGGGGTGCGGGCAATTTCACAAACGCCCGATGGTTATATTTGGTTCACAACTTTTGACGGTTTGGTCAGATTTGACGGCGTAAAGTTTACAATTTTTAACAAAAGCAATACTAAAGGCATTATTAATAACCGGTTTAACGGACTTTATTGTGATAAGGACGGAACACTTTATGCTATCTCAGCAGAAGGTGGGACTTTAACCACTTATAAAAGCGGAGTTTTCAATTCTTTTACTGCTGAAGAGGTTCCGGAACGTTATATCGAGAGTGTGGCCCCCTACAAAGATGAATTGGGAGTTTTAGTAGTCGGCGGAGAAAATTATGATCGAAGCTGGTATTTTCTGCGGGACAGAAAATTCGTTTACAGCGAAACTCTCGACAAAATTACTCATAAATTTGAACAACAAGGCACGAACGGAACTCGTTGGATACTATCTAAAGAAAATATAACCGAATTGCGGGAAGGTAATGCCACCGTTTACGATGACAGGCTGGACAAGCTTCAATACACGCGACCATATTTATCTGACAGCAAAGGCGGACTCTGGCTGGGCGGATTTAAATTAGCTCATTTGCAAGACGGAAAAATCGAAAACTTCCCCGCCGACCAATACGGCTTTTCAAAAACAGGTAATTTTCATCAGTTTTGGGAAGAAAATGACGGCAGTTTCTGGTTTGCCCAAGGCGGACCATCGGGCGAAGGAGTTGGACTGGTTCGTTATCAGGACGGAAAGTTTTCAACTTTTGGAAAAGAATTCGGGCTTTCGGATTCTAATATTTTCTGTGTTTTCAAAGACCGCGAAGGAGTCATTTGGCTGGCAACCAATAAAGGAATCAATCGGCTTAGAAAACAAATTATCAAAACCTACAATGACAAAGATGGTCTCAATAGTTCCGAAGTTTACCCGATGTTACGGGATAGCAAAGACAATATCTGGATCGGCACAACCAAAGGCTTAACCATTTATCGCAACGGAAAATTTGAACCTGTTAAATTGCATCAAACCGACAAGAATCTCCCTGAATATCTAAAGTGGAAAGACGATTCAATGGCAATTCAATCACTTTGGGAAGATAGAAACGGAAAAATTTGGATCGGGGTCGGCGGTGCGCTTTATACAGCGGAAAACGGCAATATCAAGTTAATTCACGGAGGTCAGCACATTTATGCAATCCGGCAGGATAAAGCAGGAAATGTCTGGGCGGCAACCAATAAAGGCATTTTACTTTTTCAGGATTATCAACTAAAAACTTTTTATTCGGTGGCGGAAGGATTGCCGAATGAGATGATGACCACCATTTACGAAGATTCACACGGAAGACTTTGGTTTGGCGGTTTTGGCGGATTATCCGAATTCAAAGAAGGAAAATTTATCAATTACACAGCCAAAGAAGGTTTGACCGGAAATCATGTTCGCTCGATTTATGAAGACGCGGACGGAATTCTCTGGATCGGAACCTACGGCGAAGGATTAAGCCGCTTTAAGGATGGAAAATTCGTCAATTACACCATAGAAAATGGTTTATTTACCAATGATGTATTTGCTATTCAGGAAGACTCACACAATAATTTTTGGATCAGCTCAAATCGCGGCATTTATCACGTTAATCGTCAGGAACTAAACGATTTTGCCGATGGGAAGATCGAGAAAATTCATAGCAGTTCTTATGGCAAAGAAGACGGGATGCTGAATAATGAGTGCAATGGCGGACGGCAGCCTGCCACACTTAAAGACAAAAACGGAAAATTTTGGTTTCCGACTCAGGATGGAGTCGCAATAGTCGATTCCGAGTTTGAAACTTCCAATCCTTTGCCTCCGTCAGTTGTGATCGAATCAGCAACGGTAGAAAAACAACCGATTGAGATTACAAATGGTCTGACAGTTGAACCCGGACAAAGAAATATCGAAATAAATTTTACAGGCATCAGTTCAATAAAACCTGAGCAAATAAAATTTAAATATAAACTCGAAGGACACGACCCCGATTGGGTTGACGCGGGAACGCGCCGGACGGCTTACTACTCATCCCTTCCGCCCGGAAACTATCAATTTTTGGTCAAAGCAGCCAATAGCGACGGAGTTTGGAATGAACA
>DAORIL010000139.1:0-11987 GCA_035438525.1 Pyrinomonadaceae bacterium | reverse complement strand
GACATCCGCGATATTGTTGAACCATTATTCTTAAATAATGGGGTGGATGTGGTTTTTACAGGACACGGGCATTTTTACGAACGAATCAAACCGCAAAAAGGAATCTATTATTTTATAACGGGTGCAGGTGGCAAATTACGTGATGGGAATATTAAAAGAGATACAGGTTTAACCGAAAAAGGGTTTGATAAAGATTTATCGTTTATGCTAATCGAAATCTGGAAAGATGATATGTATTTTCAAGTAATTTCACGCACCGGAGAAACTATAGATTCAGGAGTGATTAAAAGACGCGACTAAGAGTTGCGTCCTCTTTTACTTCAACAATTCTTTGGATAGATCGCGTTTTCCGTCATTTGGGGCGGGTTTTAAACCTAAAATTTTGCACATCAGATTATAAACTTCAACATTTTCAAATGGTTCGGCGAGATAACTTTTTTTGAAAGCCTCCCCGTGGGCAATAAATGTGGCTTGCATTTCCTGATATTTGTTGTCGTATCCGTGTGCGCCGCGTGGTCTATTTAAATCGTCCAAATCTTTGACCCAATCATCATAGCGTTTATGATTTGTAGTTTGCCAACCAATTTCCGAAGAGCAAACAATCGGAGCAATCCGATTACTTCCCGAATAATTTAAACGGGCGGGAATATCTGCTTTTTTCCAACAGGTAACATGCGGCAAATTATTTATTTTTGAAAAAATCTCGTCGGTTTTTCCTTGCTTGGGAAAAATTTGCACAATTTCACTTGTCCAAAGGATTTTTTCCGTCAATTCATCAAAGTTAAAGTAATCGTCTAAAAAGGTTGTATTGTGCACATCGTATGCTGCCATTCCGTGATCCGAAACGATAATAATATTGACCTTTTTATCAATTTTTCGCGCCTTTAATCCATTCATTAATTGCTCAATGTAATGGTCAACATTCCAAACAGCGTATTTTGTTTCCTCAGCATCCGGTGAAAATTCGTGTCCCGCATCATCAACATCCGAAAAGTAAAGAGTCATCATGGTTGGACGTTCCTTTAACGGTAAATCAAACCAACTTAAAACTTTATCCACCCGCATTTCCGGTGGAACTTTGCCGTTGTAGGTTCTCCAAACCTTCGGCTGTTCACCTTTTATCAGGGTTTCAGTGCCGGGGAAAAAATACGAAGCGGCAATTTGACCTTGTTTTTGGGCAGTAACCCAAATCGGTTCGCCCAACCACCAGCGCGGGTCTTTAACCTGTTCTCGTTTGGACATCGAAAAAACTTCACCAAAATCATAAACGTTATTTTCCACGATTCCGTTATGTGACGGATAAAGTCCGGTGGCGACCGCATAATGATTAGGAAAAGTTTTGGTCGGAAAACTTGGAATCATCCACTTTGCCCGAACTCCGTTTTTAGCTAGTTCATTGAGAGTTTTAGGCTGATATTTGTCCAGATAATCATAACGGAATCCGTCCAATGAAATTAAAATAACGGTTGGTTTTAGGTCTTTGACTGGTTTTTGAGCAAAAGTAACAGCAAAAAAAACTACAAGTAAAAAATAGATGATATAAAAGTTTGACTGGTAAATGTTTTTTGCATTGTAAATTTAATCTTGATTACCTGTGATTTTGGAATATTTACGAACTTCGGGGAATTTTCCTTCTTCCCAATCTATCATTGCCTGTTTCGCTTCGCCGAGCGTGTTGGTAATAAAATTCCAATAAATAACAGTTGGTTCAGGCAGTTTTTCACCGCCAAATAAAACAAATCTTGCACCCTTTGAACTCGAAAATCTAAAACTCTCATCTGAATCCGACAATTTTGCTAGGTTAAATCTTTCAACTGATTGATGGTCAATTTCTATTGATCCTTCGCAAACATAAACTGCTAACTCGTGATCATGATTGATTTTTAGCCTTAGTTCGCAATTCTCATCAGCCTCAATAACCAAATAAGTCAAGGCTTGAAAAGTAGGAATTGGAGAAATCTTATCGTTTAAATTTCCCGCCAAAACGCGAATTTTGGCTTTTTCAAATTCAATTTGGGGTAAAATTTCCTTGCCGAAATGTTCAAACGAAGGGTCAACATTTCTTTTATTTTGAGGCAGACCAACCCAACTTTGGATTCCGTGCATTCGCTTTTGCACTTCTAAAACCTGTTCAGAATGGGTAATCCCTTTTCCAGCAGTCATCCAATTAACAGCGCCCGGTTCAATTTTTTGCTGAAACTCAAGCGAATCCGTATGCAGAATTTCGCCTTCGAATAGGTAAGTAACTGTTTGCAATCCAATGTGCGGATGCGGCGGAACATCAAACATTTCGGGAGTTACATTTTCGGCATCAAAATGGTCAAAAAACACAAATCCACCAACTCGTCGCAGTTCACGGCGCGGCAAAGCCCGATAAACCGTAAAATTACCGGGCAAAAGCGATTCTTTAGCTTTTAGCTGAAATTCAATTTTTCTGGACATCTTTTCGATTATAACTTTGAAATGTTAATTCCGAAAAACTATCATCACTAATTTGTCATCTCAATTTAAAATCGGATTTAATTTGCCGGTTGCTATTTCACCAACACCAATCGAATCAAGCCATCTTTCGTGATCGGCTTTTTGAAAATGATTGATTGGTTCAGTAATTCTGGCACCATCAGCAAAATAAATGATGGTAAAAATTTCGCGGGTGATTTGGGTTTGGTTTGGATCCGCGCAATGAATGGTATGTCCGTAATGAAAAGTCGCATCACCGGCCTTCATTGCTATTGGATGAGAAACTTCAAAGCCTTGTTCAGCAATGATTTGAGCATAAATTTCATCCGATCTTTCCGAAATTGTTACCGCATCAAATAAACCTGATTGGTGCGATTTATTGGCAAATTTCATCAAACCCATTTCAGTCGAAATATCAACCAACGGCATCCACATAGTAATCGTTTTTGTTGTGTCTAGATTCCAGTAAAATTGGTCTTGATGCCAGGGTGTGAAACCACCACCACCTTCTTTGAAAAGTGCTTGGTCGTGATAAAGACGAACTTTTTCAACTCCTAATAAATCGGCGGCAATTTGGGCAAATTTTTTCGCGAAAACAAACTTTTTTACTTGCTTATCAAGTTCCCAAAGATTAGTGATTTGCAAAAATGCTTTGCTGTAAGTATCGCGTTCAGCTAATTTACGGGTTTCGGAAGAATGTTTAAAAGCGGCTTGTGAAATAATCGGTCGATAAAAGTTGATTTCATCAGTTGCTGCAACCCGACGGAGCAAAATATGTCCGTTTGTTTGAAAGTTAGCAACTTGTTCGGTAGAAATTATGTTTTTCTCTGAAATCTGCATCAATGGATTTTAACTTTTTTGGTCAAATTTTGAAAATGGGTTCAATTTTTTGCGGGACGATACTTTAATTCGTGCCAATCCATCAATTTCCAACCGGACACAACCAACCAAATGACTGAAAAAATGATATATCCGATATGAATTGATTCGGGCAAATTAAAAATTTGCCAAATGCTTTTGTGAGCAAAAATTGCGGGGGAAACTAGCATTAAAGGATACAATATCCAACCGAATAGAAAAGTTTTCAAAACTGCACTAAGGTCTAATTTTTCATCCGATATAAACTGATAGGAAAATCCGGAACCTTTGTGAGGTAAAAAACGGACTCTTTTTCGACGAATTGGGAAAATTGGCAAATAGACAAAGGTGAACCAGGTGGTGGCAAAAGAAATTCCATTTTCATCCGGGGCGGAGACGCTTAAAAAAGTTAAGCCAATACCGTTTATTCTCATATTTGCAGAACGTCATTTGAATAAAAAACTTGCCGAATTTATTCACGATCTACAATTGAACGGGCGATCAAACCGATTCCACCTGCAAATAAAATAATCATAATTATTGTGTTGAAAAGGCTTGTGGACTGAAAATAGATTTGTAAATTCATCAAAATTCCCGAGATAATAATTATCGAACTGACAAAAACGAGTAGCCAGCCGATAAGGGATTTTCCGTTGAAAAAGACAAAACCGATTCCAAAAATTAAAGGGATCAGTGATAAACCAAAAGTATTGTAACCGCCCCAATACCAAAATCCGCTGGTCACAGTTACCCGGCTAATCAGCATATATGCACCTGCGACCGCCATCGCTAAACCAATTAAAAATTGGAAAACTCCGCCTGATGTGCCACCCGCGCCTTTGAAATTTTCAAGATCCATAATGATTTCCTCACTTTTTCAATCGTATCACCTACAAAAACGAAAATTCTACAAATTAGTTCAGTGCTTAATAAAAAATAAAGGTCTTTTCAAAATAGTTTTTTAACGCAAGGGCGCAAAGTTGCCAAGACGCAAAGTTTTTTAATAATTTATAATTGCCATTTCACCTTAAATTCTCTGCGTCTTTGCGCCTTTGCGTTAAATTTCCGTTGCAATTTTCAGGATTGAAAATAAATCATATCGGTGCTTTTGGCTTCAGCCCCGATTTGGCGCAAAAATGCTGTAATTTGACCGCGATGATAAGTTCCGTGATTTACAACATGCGGCAAAATATGAGCAACACAACGAGCATTTGCTTCACCTGCCAGATTTTTATATTCAATAGTTCGTAAAATCTCATCATCCGAAATTTGAGCCAGATAATTTTTATAATTTTCCTCAATTTGTCGCCATTTTTGAAAAAGTGATTCTAAATCAGGAAAAGTTTCTCCGTAAAAAGGTGCTGTTGGCGAAGTTCCTTTGATCCGTTCCAGCCAAACCCATTCCGCCATAATTAAATGTTCAAGCGTGGAGCGGATTGAGGGAAAACTACTTTTTAAATCACGGTTTAATTCTTCCACCGAAATTTTCGCAACGCAGTTTCGGGTAATTTCATTTGCCCAACGGTTAAAGGCGTAAAGTCTTTCAAAATCATTTTTGTTCATAGTTTTTAATTACCAATTCCACCCACTTCGGTAAATTTTTTGCGCCAGCGTTCATCATGTCCGGCTTGAATGCCTTGGCGGCAAAAATAAGCATGAGTCAATTCATGTTTGAGGATATTGACCAGCATTTTCTGATTTGCTTTTTGATAAAAGCCTTTTTTTACAAAAATGGTCGGCACATTTTTGTTTTCGCAATCAGCATAAGCGACACCATGTTCAACATTTGTTCCAGCTTTAAGCACTGGCGCATCCACCACATAAACGGGAACTGACGGCATATTACCAAACAAAGGTAAAAATGAATCAGTTTCATGCTGAAGTTTTGCGTCTTTTTCACCTTTTTTTTCGGGAGTCGGGAGCGGTTTATTTGCAACCTGTTCCACGATTTTGTTAGCGGTGTTTTCTGAATTTGTTTCTGGTGTTGCATCAGATTTTCTCATCCACAACACCACAAACAAAAGTAAAATTAGAAGGGGGGCAAAAATAAAAAGTAACAATTTTAGTATTTTATTTTTATCCATTTTGAAATTGAATTACGGTTTTAATCTGTAAAGCATTCTTGGAAAAGGAATTGTCTCACGGACGTGTTCGATGCCGCACATCCAAGAGGTGCAGCGTTCAATTCCCATCCCAAATCCGGCGTGGGGAACTGTGCCGAATCTGCGTAGATCGAGATACCATTCAAATGCTTCTTTCGGCAAATTGTGTGATTCGATTTGTTTTTCTAAAAACTCCAAATCCATCGCCCGTTCGCCGCCGCCGATTATTTCGCCGTAGCCTTCGGGTGCCAGCAAATCTGCACCCAGCGCACATTCGGGACGTTCCTTATCTCGTTCAAAATAAAAGGCTTTGATGAC
Organism: Pyrinomonadaceae bacterium; assembly: GCA_035438525.1. Taxonomy (GTDB): domain Bacteria; phylum Acidobacteriota; class Blastocatellia; order Pyrinomonadales; family Pyrinomonadaceae; genus JAIBCC01. Next base: position 6,249 of record DAORIL010000139.1, on the reverse strand, counting down.
AGCAGGGAAGTGATGGACGAAAACCGGCGCGTCAAATTGTTTGGAAATATAAGTTTCGTCAGGTGCCCCAAAATCTCCGCCCCATTCAAAATTATTATCAAGTTCGCCCTTGGCAAAACCTTCCTGCAATATTTTAACGGCATCATCGTAATGAACACGCGGAAAACCCTGCGCCAAAATTGCTTCGAGTTTGGTTACATCGCGTTCGAGAACGGCTAATTCTTCGCGTCTATCAGCTAAAACCCTTTCGACAATAAATTTAATCAAACCTTCGCCGAGGTTCATCACATCGTCAAGTTGAGCGTAAGCCATTTCGGGTTCGACCATCCAAAATTCGGTTAAATGTCGGCGTGTTTTAGATTTTTCGGCACGAAAAACCGGACCGAAAGCATAACTTCTGCCAAAACTTGCGGCAGTTGCTTCATTATAAAGCTGACCTGATTGAGTCAAATAAGCTTTGTCGTCATCAAAATAATCAACTTCAAAAAGTGTAGTTGTGCCTTCGCAAGCGGCAGGAGTAAAAATTGGAGTATCAGCTAAAATAAACCCGTTATTATCAAAGAAATCGCGGGTTGCTTTGATAACTGTGTGGCGGATTTTCAAGACGGCGTGTTGTTTTTTAGAACGAATCCACAAATGGCGATTGTCCATTAAAAATTCAGTGCCGTGTTCTTTTGGAGTGATCGGATATTCACTGGCATTTTGAATAACTTCTAAGCCGGTTACATCCAATTCAACGCCAATTGCCGAGCGTGTATCCTCTTTAACCGTGCCTTTTACGATAATTGATGATTCCTGCCCGAGGGATTTTGCCGATTCAAATAATTCTTCGTTATTGGGTCTAAAACAGACGCATTGAACGATTCCGGTTCCGTCCCGCAATTGTAAAAAGACCAATTTTCCGCTTGAACGCGAGTTGTAAAGCCAACCTTTTAAGGTAACTTCTTCGCCGATGTGATTCTTTAATTCGTTGATATATGTTTGATTCATTGTTTTGATGATTTACAAAAATTTATGTAGTGCTTATTCAAAGGAAATAGTTTAACATCCTCCTTCTTTACCTAAAAGCAGTGAGTTATTTGTTTGTATTTCTATTAGTTTTTCCAAAAGTTTTGGTAGATTGATTTTACTGAAAAAGCCAAACCATAACCCGAAATTAAAATTCCTAGGGATAAAAGGTAAATCAATAGAAATTTCTTTTTAGTGATCAAATAAATGCAATTTAACCCGCAGACAATTCCGCCAGGGAGCAAACCAAAGCTGACTAGAATCAAAAAGGTTTCCGACTTTTCGGGTTCCATTAATAATCCAATGAACCAACTGTCGCCGATCAGAACCTAAAATGCTGCGATAATTGCACTTACGAAAAGGTTTAGGACATCATTGCCGTTCATTTTTTTTGTTAAAAGCGCCAATTTGATTGATGAATTTTAGTTTTGTAACGATTGTTTTTCCAATTCAAATATGTCCCTAAAACGGATAATCCCAATGCAACCAGCATTGAAACTGCTACTCCAAATACATAATCATTACTTGGTCCAAGTTGTTTTGAACCTAAATCCTGATGATAAAAAGAACGCAAATCGGCAATACAGAACCAGAGTAAAAGCGGAACCACAAAAGTAATAAAGAAACGTGAATATAAACAAAGCACAAAACCAATTATTCCAAAAACTAAATAAAAGAGCCAATAATCGGTAATTGGAACGCTCCAAGGGATAGTTAACGTGGGATTCATAATTTCTCCTAAAAGCCTAAGTTCTTAATTTTGTAAATTTAAGATTTATCTATTTTTGTTCAAATATTTTCACATTTTGGACACCATTATTGATTTATTATTTCAAAGATAATTCCAACATGATATCCAAATTCAAGCACAATTTCTATTCAGGACTTGACTAATTTTAAGTGTGTAACTATTCTTGTTACACAATGGCTGGAAATACTCGATTAGCAACAGCAATTCATGTCGCCGGGATGCTCTCTTTTGCAGAGCACATGCCAATGACCTCCGAGGCAATTGCCAACAGCTGCAATACCAATCCGGTTGTGATTCGCCGAATAATCGGGCTTTTGACCAGATGCGGGTTGGTTACGGTAAAGATGGGAACCGGCGGCGGCGCACGTTTAACTAAAAATCCGAATGAAATAACTTTGGCAGAAATTTATTTGTCTTTGGAAGAAGGTTCGGTTTTTGAAGTTCCGCAGTTTGATGAAAGTTTTCATTGTGAAGTCGGGAAAATTGTGCGTCCGGTTCTGGCAAATATTTTGAATGAAGCTGAACAAAGTCTGGTTACAAAATTAAACCAAATAACTCTCGCTGATGTGATTGAAAAGGTAAAAGTGAAAATGCACGAAAAATGCACAGGAGTAAAAAATGGCTGACGAAAAGAAGAAGAAAAAGATTGATTACTCGCGGGCTTGGGCTGAAGCCAAATTATTGATTTGGAATTATCGTTGGCGATTATTACTTGGCCTGGTTTTGATGCTCGTTAGCCGTGCCGCTGGAATGGTTTTGCCGTATTCGACCAAGTTTTTAGTTGATAATGTTTTCGGGCAAGGTAGATTTGATCTATTAAAATGGATCGCTTTGGCGGTTGCTTTTGCGACCTTAATTCAAGCTGTAACCTCATTTACGCTTTCGCAAGTTCTGGGAGTTGCCGCCCAAAGAGCAATTACCGAGATGCGAAAACGGGTGCAGGCGCACATCGAACGCCTGCCAACTTCATATTTTGATTCAACCCAAACCGGACAATTAATTTCGCGGATTATGCGTGATGCCGAAGGAATTCGTAATTTGGTGGGAACAGGTTTGGGGCAAATTGTCGGCGGATTACTTTCCGCCTTGGTTTCGATGGGTGTTTTATTTTATCTGAATTGGCACATCACTTTGATAACTTTGGGAGTGTTGATTGTTTTCGGATTTGCTCTAAGTTACGCATTTAATCAGCTTCGACCGCTTTTCCGTGAACGCGGAGCTATCGAGGCACAAGTCACAGGACGTTTAACCGAGGGTTTGGGCGGAATTCGCATCGTCAAGGCTTATACTGCCGAAAAACGCGAAGATCTTTCCTTTGCCCGCAATATTCACAGTCTTTTTCGCAATATTGCTAAATCTTTAACCGGAGTTTCCGGCACAGGAGCATTTGCCTCGGTAATTATTGGAGCAATTGCAGTTGTAATGATTTATTTTGGGGGAAACGCGGTCGTTAACAATCAAATGACCAGCGGCGAATTGACTTTATATGTTGCCTTCACAATTTTTATGGTGATGCCGATTGTTGATTTAGCAAATATCGGGACCCAAATCACCGAGGCCTTTGCGGGTTTAGATCGGATTTCAGAGATTTTTGCGATGAAAACCGAAGACGACGATGATGCTACCCGACAGGATTTGCCCAATATTAAAGGCACGATTGATTTTGAAAACATCAAATTTGAATACGAAAAAGATGTTCCGGTTCTCAAAGGTGTTTCTTTCCATTCGGAAGCAGGCGCAACTACAGCCTTGGTCGGTTCAAGCGGGTCTGGAAAATCAACTATTTTAAGTTTGGTTTTGAATTTTATTCAGCCAAATGAAGGAACAATAAAAATTGACGGCAAAGATTTGCAGTCAGTAAAGTTACGGGATTATCGACGACATCTGGGCGTGGTTTTGCAAGATAACTTTTTGTTTGACGGCACGATTTTGGACAATATTCGTTTTTCGAAACCGGATGCCTCAGTTGCAGAAATCGAAGAAGTTTGCAAGATCGCCAACGCCAATGAATTTATCGAAAAATTTCCCGATGGCTACAAAACAATTGTCGGTGAACGCGGCGTAAAACTTTCCGGCGGACAAAAACAACGGATCGCTATTGCCCGCGCACTTTTGGCAAATCCGCGGATTTTGATTTTGGACGAAGCTACTAGCTCGCTTGATTCGGAGAGCGAAGCCTTGATCCAGGAAGGTTTGAACCGTTTGAGAAAAGGCAGAACAACTTTCGTCATTGCCCACAGACTTTCAACTATTCGTTCTGCCGACCAAATTTTGGTTGTCGAATCGGGAGAAATTCTCGAACGCGGAACGCATGATGAATTGATTGCGCTCAATGGGCGTTACAAGCAACTTTACGATAAACAATACAAATTCGAACAAAACCTCTTCGTCAATCCGGGCGAAGAAATTAAAACAGAGGAGAAATTTTCAGCCACAAAGCTATAAAAAAGGCAGAAACCCGCGCGTGAGCAAGGGTGTAAAAATTAATTTATGTCAGAACAACAAACTTATCAAAATCATACACGATATTTTCCATTGGTCCATTTTGTATTATTTCCGGCGTTGTTTTTTAACCTTATTTGGCAAATTGTCAGGCTTTACCAAGATCCAAATTGGGATAGAGCAGAATGGGTTTTTATGGCAGTCGTTTTTGTCGCAATGAATGTGGCGGCGCGACTACAGGCGTTAAAAGCCCAAGACAGAGTAATTCGATTAGAAGAAATGTTGCGTCATAAAAACTTGTTATCAACCGAATTAGCTGAAAAAGCCAAAGATCTAAGAGCGGGGCAATTGGTAGCTTTGCGCTTTGCTTCAGACGAAGAATTGCCCAATTTGGTTGAAAGAACTTTGAACGGTGAATTTAAGACAGGAAAAGAAATCAAATTGGCTATCAAAAATTGGCGTGGAGATTATTTGAGAGTTTGATTTTCAAACCAAAAAGTTACCGCTAATCTTCCTGCAATTTGAAATTTATTTTCTCGTGCATCAATTTGGTGAACCAAGGCATTGACTAATTCAAAATCAATGCCTTTTTTTATTTCCAATTCAACAAATGCTTCCTTTGCGCCGGCAAAAATGTATTCGCCAAAATAAACGGGAACTTTTGCACCCGAAACTTTCATTCCGTATCCGTCTTCGTGTTCACATTCAAAATCAGAAGTGAAAAATCTCAATTCTCCCCCTTTATTTTCTGTAATTTTTACCACAATTACAGCCAAACCTCCACAATTTGTTTGCGTTCCGGCTCTGGCTAAAATCGTCCCATCTTAAAGAAATTTAGCATTGAACATTGAAGTTAAATTTAAGAACAAGGAAATGAAAATCTGATCGTATAACTAACATTTTCATCGGCAAAATTTATAAATCTCAAATTAGGATTGTTTGTTTCTTCTGGAAATTCTTTGAGCTGTTTAGCCTTTTTATCTGAATTTATGTCTTTTTTTGCGCCGAATTGTAAAACTCCCTCGCTGAAAACCATCAAAACTAAATCATTTAATTCAGGTTCGTTTAATCCTAAATAAATGACATTGCCATCATCTGAAATCGAAATCGGGGTGGTAAGAAATGGAATTTTCCAACGTTTGAGAACAGTTTTTAAGTCTTTATTATCAACCGATTGAATCTCCTGGACGGTAAAGTTTTGTGGAAAATTAAGTTTAACATTTTGATTCATAACCGAAGTAACAAAATCATTCGGAGTAATTTCAAAAACCGGAATTTGCATAAAACAAGCCAAACATTCGGTTTTTTCAAACTTTGCTTCTGGCAAAATTAAATTCGCTTTTTCTCCCGTCACAGAGGTAAACGCTCCCCTTAAATTTAGTGGAACAGATTTATCTTTTTGATTTGCTTTGACTTGTTCGATTTTTTGACAAGTTGCCGCATCAAAACCAAAAACAAAATTGAATCCTTGTGTTTGTAACAGCTCGTTTGCGGTTTTGACCAAATCTTCGATTGACTGATTTTGATTATTGGCTTTGGCAGTTTTTAATTGCTCTAAAATGGGCGAAGTTTTTACCTGAAAGGGATTTATTGTGACTTGTTGCCCAAAAATTGGGGATTTAAGAGCAAAAATTATCAAAAAAAAAACAATATATTTGAGATTTTTCATACGGCATTTTATTAAGGGCTATAAATTTTAATCAATTTGTTCTCCAATAACCTTTTGTAAAAGTAGAAATCTTTTTAGATTCTCGCAAATCCTGCTGTTCAGCAGAAAAAATCGGGTTAGCAATTTTTGTGCGGGTAAAGGTTGCTTTTTGCTCGTCTTCGGTGTGAATATCATCCAAACTCTTGATGAAAAGCAAATAAGTGATTTGCTAGATAACTTCCAGAGGATTTGGAATTCCGCCTGTCCAAAACGCATCCCAAACTTTATCTACCTTGGATTTAAGTTCACCTGTAATCATATTTTTTTTCAAAAACTTATAGAATCCAAATTACAAAAATATCTTTTCTCGAAATCCAAAGATTTTTCTTTTTTGTAAGCT
>DAORIL010000138.1:0-12051 GCA_035438525.1 Pyrinomonadaceae bacterium | reverse complement strand
ATCGTTATTCATTAGAAGGACAATATGAATTGCCGATGCAAATGGTTGCGACACTTGGTTATCAGGGTAGTATCGGACGACGTTTTGTCAGAATTCTTCCATTGCATCTGTTCTATTCTTCAACTGCGGCTCCAACATTCAGATTGGTCTATTTTGCCAGTCCTGATGTCAATACGAGCTACAATGCAATGAACGTTGGTTTACGCAAACGATTTAGCAAAGGATTTGATCTGAATGCTAACTATCGTTTTAGTAAAGGACTTGATACCGTTTCGGTCGAAGCTCCGTGCGGCTGCACCAATCAATCTTATCCATATGACAATCATACTGAAAGGGGACCTTCCGATTATGATGTGACGCATTATTTTAACATCTCGGGAACTTGGGAACCGCAATGGTTTAAAGGTCAGCATAACGTTGGAGGGGATCTCTTTAGCGGTTGGTCATTTAGCCCGATCATTACCTGGCGCGGTGGATTTCCATGGACTCCGCTGGTAAATGGTGGAATTCGTCTTTCCAGTGATACAACTACGGTTGGAGCGATTCGCCCAAGGTCATTCTATGGAACTGAGCCGGTATCAAATACAAACGAAGCGTTTCTGACAACCGGACTTTTCCCGAACAATCGTATTACTGGAGCCTCCTGCACAACGGGAGCAGGCTGCAGTAATTATTTCTTGACCACTCTTAATGGAACTACTTATCAAACAAATCCTCCGGGAATTGGTAGAAACGTGTTCAGAGGTCCGAGATATTTTTCAACTGATTTATCAATTGCTAGAAATATCAAACTTCCGAGTGTTGGATTTTTAGGAGAAGCCGCAAATATCAATTTAAGGTTTAACTTCTTTAATCTTTTCAATACTTTGAACTTGGCACCATTCAACTACAATACCAATAGCACACGGGCTGATAATGTTCAGTTTGGCTTTCCAACCGCCGCCTTAGCCGGTCGGGTCGGTGAATTCCAAATTAGATTTAGTTTCTAATCCGGTTACAATAAATGACGTGGCTAAAGGCAAATTTATCCACGTCATTTTTTCTCATTTTGAAAACCCCGACTTTGCCATTTATTCCCGAAACTGAGGTTGATAAAAACCAGAAGCTATCTAGTTTTTTTCCTGATAGTAATTGCTTTTTGTGTCTTTACGGAAGTTGAAAAACACAGTTAAATGATTGGAAAGATTTGAATAAAATCTGGCTCAACAGAAAAAATAAAAGATGAAATTTTCAATAAAATCAAGGAAATTTGCGCCAGTTTTCATCTACGAGATTTTTTCTGTTTGTTCGATCTTATTGATTTTTACTCCATCAATTAATGCCCAAAATTCGCGGCTCAATTATCAGATCAATGACAATTGGAGTTTTTCGTTTGATGAATCCAAAGACAAGATCAAAACAGTTTCGCTTCCGCATACCTGGAACGATAAAGACGTTTTTGATGACGAAGTTGGTTATCGGCGCGGAATCAGTTGGTATCGGCGCGAATTAAAATTAGATTTAAATCTTAAAAATAAACGCCTTTTCCTTTACTTTGAGGGCGTTAATCAGACCGCCGAAGTTTTTTTGAACGACAAATCTTTAGGAAAACATATCGGCGGTTACACGGCTTTTGTTTTTGAAATTACTGAGTCTATTGACTTTAACAAGCCAAATCAGCTTTTGGTAAAAGTTGACAACACACTTTTAAAAGACATTCCGCCGCTTGATGCCGATTTTAATATGTATGGCGGGATTTACCGCAATGTTTGGCTGATTGCTACAGATGAAATTCACTTTAAGGTAACTGATTTTGCTTCATCAGGAGTGAGATTGGAAACACCACAGGTTGCCGAAGGTTCGGCAACGGTTAAAGTTTCGGGAACTGTAGTTAATTCGAGTGAAAAATTAAAGCAAATCGAAGTTGTCAGCACAATTTTTGATAAACAGAATAGACAAGTAAGTGTGTTAAATTCAACGATTACCGTTAATCCGAAAGGCGAAACGGATTTCCAACAAACTTCCAAACTTATTTATAAACCAAAACTTTGGTCGCCAGATAATCCGATTCTTTACACAGTAAAAACGACCATCAAAGACGGAGCAAAAACTTTAGACGAACTTACGCAGCGGCTTGGTTTGAGATGGTTTAAGTTTGATGCTGAGCAAGGTTTTTTCTTAAACGGAAAACCATTGAAACTGCGCGGAACAAATAAACATCAGGATTACACTAGTTTAGGAAATGCCGTTCCCGAAAACTTACAAATCCGCGATTTGGAAATAATCAAGGAAAACGGATTTAATTTCTTACGCCTCGCTCATTATCCGCAGAATAAAGCGGTTTTGGAAGCGGCAGACCGTTTGGGAATTATGATTTGGGAAGAAATTCCGGTGGTAAATCTGATTACAATTTCCGAAGGCTTTAATCAAAATGCTAAAACAATGTTGACAGAAATGATTCGCCAACACCGTAATCATCCTTCAATCATCATTTGGGGTTATATGAACGAAGTTTTTCTGCGTTCGCCAAAAACCGAGGCTGATGTCCGCGAAACTGTCAAACTTGCTAAAGCACTAGAGAAAATTTGTAAAACCGAAGATTCATCGCGTGTTACAGCAATTGCGTTTGATGGCGGAAACACGGAGCGTTATTACACTTCCGGTTTGGCAGAAGTGACGGATGTGGTCGGTTGGAATCTGTATCAAGGTTGGTATAGCGGAGTTTTCGAAGATTTCGGAAAATTTTTGGATGCTCAACATAAACGCTTACCGAATCGACCGTTAATTATCAGCGAATATGGCGCAAATGGTGATAGACGAGTGCATTCGTTGGCACCGAAACGCTTTGATTCGAGCATCGAATGGCAACAACTGTTTCATGAATCATATTTGCCTGAAATTAACGCCCGATCTTTTATTGCCGGAAGTGCGATTTGGAATCAATTCGATTTCGGCTCAGAATTTCGAGGTGAAACCATTCCGCACATCAACCAAAAAGGAATGTTCACTTACGACCGCCAACCAAAAGACATTTCGTTTTACTACAAGGCGAATTTTTCAAAGACTCCGGTTTTGCATATTGCAGCGCGGGATTGGCAAAAACGCAGCGGAAATTCAAAACAAACGATTAAAGTTTATTCAAATTTGAAAAAGGTTGAGTTATTCCAAAACGGAAATTCGCTTGGCGAAAAAGAGATTTATTCGAATCATAAAACCGTTTGGAATGTTGAGTTTAAGGACGGACAAAATTTGTTTATTGCCAAAGGTTTAGATGGCAAAAAAAATGTAGAAGATTCAGCCGCAGTTAATTATGTCAACCCAAATAATTTTGCGGAAATCGCAGTCAATGTCGGCTCAAATACTGAGTTTTTGGATGAGAATAAGGTAATTTGGCAGGCAGATCAGCCTTATCAAAAATCCAGTTGGGGATTTATCGGAAACGATTCAAAAATGACCGAAACTTTGCGAAATATCTTGAAAACTGAAGAAGAACCAGTTTTTCAAACAATACGGGAAGGTTTATCAGGCTATCGTTTTGATGCACCGAATGGAGATTATGAAGTTGAACTCCGTTTTGTCGAGACAAAATTTACCGAAGTTGGAAAACGGATTTTTGATGTCAAAATAAATGGAGAAACAAAACTCGAAAAACTAGACTTAATCAAAGAAAGTAAGTTTATGCAAGCATTTACCAAACAATTTCGGGTAACTGCAAAAAATAATGACGGAATTGAAATTAGTTTTACAGCAAACAAAGAACAACCAATTTTAAGTGGATTGCGGATTCGGCGTTTGTAAAAAATCAAGGGAAAAAATCAGATGAAAAAAGTATATTCCATTTTATTGCTATTATGTTTTTTGGTTGGAACGATTAATGTTTTACCTCAAAATAATGTTAAAAATCTTTCGTCAAAAGATGTTCAGATTGAGCAAAAAGTCAATGCTTTGCTCGCCAAAATGACTTTGGCGGAAAAGCTCGGACAGCTCCAACAACTTGACGGTGATTGGGGAACCGGCGAGGCACGTCCCGAACAGCTTGAATTAGCGCGAAAAGGTTTGCTTGGTTCAACTCTTAATGCTCGCGGCTTTAAAGGCGCAAATGATTTGCAAAAAGCGGCAATGCAATCTCGTTTGAAAATCCCTGTTTTGTTAGGTTTTGATGTCATTCACGGCTATCGGACGATGTTTCCGATCCCTTTGGGCGAATCAGCCAGTTGGGATTTAGAGGCAATAGAACGGTCAGCACATATTGCGGCAAAAGAAGCTAAAGCAACCGGACTTCATTGGACATTTGCCCCGATGGTGGACATTGCCCGTGACCCGCGTTGGGGGCGAATTGCCGAGGGGGCAGGCGAAGATACATATCTTGGTTCAAAAATCGCTTATGCCCGGGTGCGGGGGTTTCAAGGTGATGATATGAGCGCAGACGATAGAATTATGGCTTGTGCCAAACATTTTATCGGCTACGGCGCCGCAGAAGCAGGACGCGATTACAACACAACAGATATGTCCGAGCAGCGTTTACGGGATGTTTATCTTCCTCCTTTCAAAGCTGCGGTTGATGCAGGGGTTGGTTCGTTCATGACTTCATTCAATTCACTCAATGGTGTTCCTTCGACAGCTAATCCGTTTCTTTGGAAAACGATCTTAGCAGGTGAATGGAAGTCAAAAGCTTTAGTTGTCACGGATTACAACGCAACCAAAGAATTAGTCAATCACGCCGTTGCTGCTGATGAAGCCGAAGCCGCTTTGAAAACTTTGAACGCTGGGGTTGATTTGGAAATGGTTTCCCGAGCTATCAACGAAAACGGCGAAAAACTGGTCAAAGAAGGCAAACTTTCGATGGCAACAATTGATGATGCGGTCCGAAGCGTCCTAAGAGCTAAATTTAGAGTTGGTGCATTTGATTTCAAACCGATTGACGCAAATAAAGAAAAAGCGGCCATGCTGACAGCGGAAAATCGTCAAGTGGCCCGCGAAATCGGGGCGAAATCAATGGTTTTATTGAAAAATAACAACAACACTTTGCCGATTTCGAAATCAGTCAAGAGTCTTGCGGTGATAGGTTTTCTGGCTAACGATAAACGCAATATGAACGGAAATTGGGCAGCTGATGCTAAAGAAGCTGATGCTGTGACTTTGATGGAAGGTTTGAAAAATAAACTCGGAAACGGCGTAAAATTAAATTATGCAGTTGGTTGCGATTTGAAATGCGAAGATACCAAAGGCTTTGATGATGCGGTAAAAGCCGCTAAAAATAGTGATTTCGTCATTATCACAGCGGGCGAAGACATTGATTGGAGTGCCGAAGCCGCCTCGCGTTCCGACATTGGATTAAAAGGTAAACAGTCAGATTTAATCAAAGCGATTCACGCCACAGGAAAACCTTATGCCATAGTTTTGATGAATGGCAGACCGCTGACCATCAACTGGGAAGCCGAAAATTCACCCGCAATTTTAGAAACCTGGTTTGCCGGAACCGAAGCCGGAAATGCGATTGCTGATGTCCTTTTTGGTGATGTTAATCCGTCAGGAAAGCTACCTGTGACATTCCCCAGAAGCGTCGGACAAATCCCAATTTACTACAATGCTTTGCCAACCGGCAGACCATTTTTAGAGAAAGAAAAATATACAAGCAAATATCTTGATATTCCAAATACTCCTTTATTTCCTTTTGGTTACGGGTTAAGCTATACCACTTTTAATTTGTCGAATATGCAGCTGAGCGAAACCCGCATCAGCAAAAACGGAACGATAAAAGTTTCGGTTGATTTGGAAAATACCGGAAAACGTGATGGTGCGGAAGTCGTTCAGGTTTATATTCGGGATATGGCAGCGAGTCTCTCGCGTCCTGTAAAAGAACTAAAAGGTTTCCAAAAAGTCTTTCTGAAAGCTGGAGAAAAGCGTAAAATCGAAATTCCAATCAAAGTTCAAGACCTGGGCTTTTATGATATAAATAATCGCTATGTAGTTGAAGAAGGGCAGTTTAGAGTAATGGTCGGAACGGATTCGCAAAATATCAAAGACGAAATGAGTGAATTTTTTACGGTTGTTAAGTAGGATTTTCACCGCAGAGACGCAAAGACGCAGAGGTTCTTAAAATAGTAAATAAAAGTATGAAACTCAATAAAAATTATTTGATTTATCTCTTTCTTTATTTGTGTCTCTGCGTCTCTGCGGTTCAAATGTCTTTCGCACAAGAAAAAGGTAAAGGTGCTGATTGGGAAAGTGCAGGGAAACAGGCAATCGGAACGGCTTTCAGCGAAAAATCAAAAGTTTGGTTTACTCTCGAAGGGGGGGCGTTGACCGAAGTTTTTTATCCGACGGCGGATAAAGCAAACGTGCAATGGCTTCAATTTGTCATTTTTAATCCGAAAACTAAAAAAGTTGAAACTGAAAGAGATGATGCAATTCATCAAATTAGGACTTTGCGTCCCGATTCACTTTCTTTCCAGCAAATTAACAAATCGAAAACAGATGAATGGACGATAATTAAAACCTATGCAACTGATGTTGAAAGAGATTCTATTTTGATAGATGTTCAGTTTCAGACAAAAAATAAAAACCTTGAACTTTATGTTTACTTTAATCCGTCACTAGACAATTCAGGAATGGAGGATTCTGCCTTTACAGGTGAAATTTTTAAGAATTCTAGTTTTTCAGCCAAAGATTTTCAACGGGAGGCACGGAACAAGATTGAAGAAGAGCAAAAAGAACATCCATCAAACTTTTTTGATTATAAGTTTAACCGTATTGCCGAAGATACTTTAGCTCTTTATGCAAATGATAAAGAAATCAATTCTGCTTTAGCCTTTTCAAGTCAAATATCAAAAATTGTAAATGGTTATTTTGGGAAAGGTGATGGTTTAGAGAGGTTGAAAAGTGAGGGAGAAATAATTGACTCTGTTAAAAAAGCGGACGGATCAATGTTGAAATTAGGTATTCACAGTCAGGTTGAAGATGGAAATGTAACTCAATTGGCTAAAATTGATTCTCCCAAAAATTTTACTGCGTATCTTTCATTCGGGAAGACTAGGAAAGCAACAAGTGATAATGTTTTGCTTGCAATGTCGCAAGGTTTTAAGAAGATTCAAAGAGAATACGAAAGACGTTGGTCGGATTACGTCAAAACTCTTCCCAAAATTGACCCGAAATATCAAACTCAATTCAATTATTCCGCAATGGCTTTACGCGCCATGGAAGATAAAACTTATCGCGGCGGAAATGTTGCAAGTTTAAGCAAACCTTGGATTCCAAAAGGCGATGCCAATGGTCCGTATGTTAGTGGCTATCATCTGGTTTGGTCACGGGATTTGTATCAGGTTGCTTCGGCGTATATCGCAATGGGGGATAAAGATTCGGCAAACCGAGCATTGGATTATCTTTTTACCAAACAGCAAAAAGCGGACGGAAGTTATCCGCAAATGACCTGGCTGGATGGCAGAGTTGTCGGCGATAGTTTGCAAATGGACGAGGTTTCATATCCGCTGATTTTAGCGTATCAGCTCGGAAGAAATGACCACGAAACTTACGAAAAACATATCAAACCAACTGCCGATTTTATCGTCAAAACAGGACCAACCACCAAACAGGAGCGTTGGGAAGAAAAGCCCGGATATTCACCCGCGACAATCGCCGCTGAAATTGCCGGATTAGTTTGCGCTGCAGATATTGCTCAAAAGAATGGTGATGATTCTTCGGCAAAAATCTGGCTTGAAAAAGCAGATAATTGGGCGGAAAATGTCGAAAAATGGACGGCTACCACCAAAGGAAAATACGGCGACGGCAATTATTATTTGCGTTTAACCAAAAATGGAACGCCTGATGCTGGCGACAAAATCGAACTCAACAACGGCGCAGGAACTTGGCTCGAAAACGAAATTATTGACGCAGGATTTTTAGAATTGGTTCGGCTTGGCATCAAATCACCAAATGATCCTTTAATTGTTAAATCTCTGAAAGTTGTGGATGAAGTTTTGAAAGTTGAAACGCCAAACGGTGCAGGGTTTTATCGCTACAATCACGATGGTTACGGGGAATACGAAGACGGACGAAATTGGAATTACGACAAAACTTGGACGGGGAAAGGTCACCTTTGGGCATTGTTGACAGGTGAACGAGGGCAGTATGAGATTGCGCTGGGTAATTGGTTTGACATAAAAGGAAAATCTAGACCTTCAACTCCAAAAGACTTTGCCCCAATACCCCATTTAACACATCCAAAGCCAAGAGCTTTAGATCGCTTAATAACAATGTCCAAATTCGCTAACGACGGAATGATGATTCCCGAACAGGTTTGGGATAAACCGAACGGCGTTTTCCCGTTTGGCGAAGGCGCAAGGTCGGCAACTCCTTTGGCGTGGTCAATGGCGCAATTTATTCGTTTGGCAATGAATTTGAAAGCAGGGAAAAATCTTGATACGCCTGAAGTTGTAGCTCGAAGATACGGGAATTAGAAGTAAGATTTTTCTGACCCCAAATTAACACGAATTGGCACGAATAAATGTAAAATTTAATTGTAAAAACTTCGACAAAAAAATAAATATTTCGTGTTAATTCGAGCAGATTCACAGGCAAAATTTTCTTTAAGTTCATAAATTTATAATGAAGTTATCAAAACATCTATTTTTTATTCTTTTAGCGTTGTTAGTCGCTCAAACTTTCGTTTTTTCCCAAACGAAATCGGCAGCGCAAACATCAAAATTTACCATTTCCAAAGAGGATGACGCGTTTTTAGAAGACCTTTCCAAGCGTTCATTTCAGTTCTTTTGGGAAAATTCCGACCCCAAAACGGGTTTGATGCTAGACCGGGCTAAAACTGACGGTTCAGGACTTCCTCAAAAACATCCGAGTTACAATGTTGCCAGTTCAGCGGCAACCGGATTTGCATTGACTTCGATGTGTATTGCAGTTGATAGAAAATGGATTTCGGCAGAAGATGCCAAAACGCGGACTCGAAACACTTTAGATTATTATGCTAATCGCACTTTTCACAAAAACGGTTGGTTTTATCATTGGCTTGACAGGGAAACAGGCGAAAGGCGTTGGAACAGCGAAATTTCTTCGATCGATACGGCCTTATTGCTGGGCGGAGTTTTAACGGTTCGCCAATGTTTTGCGGATGATAAAGAGATTGTTAAACTTGCCACCCAAATCTATGAAAGAGTTGATTTTAAGTGGATGCTCGATGGAGATAAATATTTACTTTCGCACGGTTGGAAGCCTGAAACAGGATTTTTGAAACACCGTTGGCACGATTACAGTGAAAGTTCGAGTTTGTATCTGCTTGGAATTGGTTCGCCAACCAAACCGATTTCCTGGGAAAGTTGGTATAAATGGGAACGGCAATGGGTAAATTATGAAGGATACAAGTATTTATCCGCCCAAGCACCAATTTTTATTCATCAGTATTCACAAGGTTGGTTCGATTTCCGCAACAAACGTGAACGCCAAAAAGGATTTAAGGTTGATTATCATCAAAATTCCGTAATTGCGACCCGTGCCCATAAAGCATGTAATTTGAGTTTGAGTCAAAAATTCCCGGGCTACTCAGAAAATGTTTGGGGAATTACGGCAATGGATAGTCCGCGAGGTTATGTTGTTTGGGATTGTCCGCCTGCGGCATCGGGAATTGACGGAACGGTTGCACCGTATGTTGCAGCCGCTTCGATGATGTTCACGCCCGAGATTGCTTTGCCTGCGCTCAAAGAAATGAAAGCCAAATATGGCGATAAAATTTATGGACGCTACGGTTTTACCGACGCTTTTAACCCAAACACCGGTTGGGTCGATTCAGAAGCACTCGGAATTGATGTCGGAATCCAACTTATCGGAATTGAAAATTTGAGGAGTGGTAATGTTTGGAAATGGTTTATGGCAAATTCTGAAACAAAAAAAGCCTTGAAATTAGCAAAAATAAGATAAACTCATTTTTATGTTTCTGCAATTTTGATTAAATTTAGTTTTGAAGTTATCATTGTTCAGACTACGAACAAAGTTCCAAAAAATTATAGGAGTAAACTAATGAAAAGAATTAAAGGTTTTCTTTTTCTAAACCTAGTTCTCGGACTTTTAGCGATGTCAGGTTGTGTCAACGCCCCCCAACAAGGCACAAATAACACTACAACAAGTTCAAATTCAAATGGTCAAACGGCTTCGACCAACGGAAAAAAAATAAAAATCGGTTTTGCCATGGATACGGTTAAAGAGGAGCGTTGGCAACGCGACCAAGCCGCTTTCGATGCTTATTGCAAAAAAGTTGATGTCGAATGTGAAATCACTGTGGCAGATAACAAGGCCGAAAAACAAGCCAATGATGTGGATAATCTGTTAACCAAAGGAGTTGATGTTTTGGTGATTGCTCCGCATGATGCGACTCAAGCGGCTTCGATGGTTGAAAAAGCTAAAGCCAAAGGCGTTCCGGTTATCAGTTACGACCGTCTGATTGATTCTGACAAAATTGATGCTTATATCTCGCATCAAGTTCCCGTGATTGGTCAAAAAATTGCAGAATATGCCTTGCAAAAAGTTCCTAAAGGGAATTATGTGATGGTTTATGGCGATGCTGCCGACAACAACTCAATTATTTTAAAAAACGAAATGATGAAGGTTTTAAAACCGGCAGTTGATAAAGGTGACGTTAAAATCGTAGCCGACCAACACGCGAGCGGTTGGAAAGCCGAAGAATCATTGAAAATCGTCGAAAATGCCTTAACGCAAAATGCTGATAAAATTGATTGTGTTGTGGCTTCAAATGATGGAACTGCCGGCGGTGCAATTTCAGCTTTGGAAAAGAAGGGGTTAGCCGGAAAAGTGATCGTCACTGGACAAGATGCTGAAAAAGCTGCACTCCAACGAATTGCTGAAGGCAAACAATCGATGACCATCTACAAATCAATTCCCGAACTTGCTCAAACTGCGGTTGATGCGGCCATCAAATTAGCGAAAAAAGAGCCTTTGTCGAATACCAAGCCTTTCAAAAATGAAAAAAATGGGAAAGAAGTTCCGGCTATTTTGCTCGAAGTTATCGTCGTGAACAAAGAAAATCTGATGTCCACGGTAATCAAAGACGGTTGGGCTAAATTTGAAGATGTTTATGCCAATGTTCCGGCAGATCAAAGACCCAAGCAATAGTGGTGAACGGTGAGTGATGAGTGATCAGTTAAAAATCTTTTCACTCACCACTTACCATTCACCATTCACCCTTAATTTATGAATCCAATTCTTGAAATGCGTGCTATCACGAAGGAATTTCCCGGTGTCAAGGCTCTGGATGGAGTGACGTTTGACCTTTATGCAGGAGAGTTTCATTCGTTGGTCGGTGAAAACGGGGCAGGAAAATCTACGCTGATGAAAGTGCTTTCGGGCGTGTATCCTTTTGGAACTTACGGCGGAGATATTGTGATTGACGCCAACGTTCAGCATTTTAAAACCGTTCGGGATGCTGAAAACGCCGGAGTTGCAATCATTTTCCAAGAGCTTTCATTGGTCAAAGAATTAACCGTTGGCGAAAATATCTTTTTAGGGCGCGAACCGTCAAAATTCGGCATTATTAATTGGTCTGAGCTTTATTCCAAAGCCTCGAAATTGCTGAAAGATTTAAATTTACCGATTAATCCGAAAACTCCGGTTGGAAATTTGGGAATCGGTCAACAACAATTGGTCGAAATTGCCAAAGCTCTTTCGCAAAAGGCGAATATTTTGGTTTTGGATGAACCGACTGCTGCTTTGACCGAATCCGAAGTCGAAACACTTTTTGGAATTCTCAAAAACTTGAAAGAACGCGGAGTTGGAATGATTTATATTTCGCATAAACTCGATGAAGTTTTTGCGATGAGTGACCGCATCACGGTTTTGCGCGATGGAAAAACGGTCGGAACTAACAAAGCCTCTGATTTGAATAAAGATAAAGTGATTTCATTAATGGTTGGGCGCGATGTCGGCGATATTTTCCCAAAAGTTGAGCATGAATTTGGCGATGTTGCTCTCGAGGTCAAAAATTTAACCGCTCAAGACACTGAACACCCGAATAAAAACGTGGTCGAAAATATTAGTTTCCATGTTCGAAAGGGT
>DAORIL010000137.1:0-12087 GCA_035438525.1 Pyrinomonadaceae bacterium | reverse complement strand
GTAAGCCTGCCTCGAAAGCGGCGCTATTGCTGATAAGTTCTGAAATTATTTTTGCGGTTCGCGATTTTTCAAAGTCAAAACCTAACTCAAATTTTCCCTTTTTCACTTCAAAATTTTCAACACAATTGCCGAAAACGCCATTAAAATCGCCGATTGTTTCACCGTTTTCCACATATTTTTCAATGTCTGTTGCAAAATTATAATTTGCATATTTGGCAAAAAGATTAAGTAAATATTCTTTGGAAATCTGTTTTATTTTACCCTTTTTAGCATCCCGAAAAATATCTTTCATCACATCATCAAGCGATTTTTTGCCGTTTGACTGCTGCATAATGATTTGATTCCACTTGGTCGCCAACAAAAATCCGCGACGATAGGGTAATTTACCGACTCCGTAATCTTTGAAAAAATCTGCTAAAACTCGTTGATTACCTTCGTTTCGGACATCAGAAAGATAATAATCGGTTAAAAATTCGTTGTATTGCGCCAAATATCTTTCTGCATCAATCAATCCGGCGCGGAACAATAAACGATAAGCATAATAATCAGTAAAACCTTCACTAAACCAGTAGAGCAAGGCTTCAGGTTCTTTCATTCCGCCAAATGCAATCGTATTCCAATTATGAAAATATTCATGCGAGAGCAAAGAAGAAATATTATCAAGCTTGGCATTGGTCGTCATAAATGTTGCAAATGAATCGGTTAAACCTGTTCCGCCAAATGAGTAAGAATTTTTGCCTTCTAATGGAATTGCCGTTACCAAATAATACGGATGATTAAAATCATTCCAAAATTTGCGCTCTACTTCGATTACTTTTTGGACTAGATTCGTAAATTCATCATCGGTAAAATTCCATTTTCCGCGTAAGGCTACGACAATCGGTTTTCCATTGACCAGTTTTTGATTAACACGAAAATCTCCGCCGACAAAAACCGATGATAAAAAAGAACCTGAATCAGTTTGAAAAGTTTGTTTGGTTTGATTTGCCCCAAAACTGTTCGCCCATTTCCATTCCTTTGGGAAATTACTCCAAACTATTGAAACCGTTAGTTTTGCATCTTCTTTCAAATCAGGTAAAATCCACGCACCGTTTCCTAAAACGTGAAAATAATCGGATTTGATAATCGGACGATAACCGCCTCCGGCATTTTGGCTCGCGCCGCCCGAATTCGGATTCCCTTCCCAATCCTGAACTAATTCATATTCAAGCGTAATTTTTTCGTTCGGCGAGTGCGTGATTTTCTTGATTTCTGGCTTATCTGTTTCGCTCAATTTTGCGTTTGGCGTGGTAACTCTCAGATTTCGAACGCATTTATAAAGTTGTTCCTGTCCACCAAATTCAAGCGGCAGTTTAATCATCGTTTCGCCCGTTTTGCCGCCTTGAAAAGAAAGCGAGATTTTCAGTTTTGCCTCATTATTTTGAACGAAAGGCGAAATTTCATAAAAAACCTGAGTTGGTTTTTCTTTGGCAAAAAGACCTTCAAAAAATAACAAAAGTAGTAAAATAGCAAAAAAAATCCGTTGTTTCATAACTATAATCTTTCATTTGAGCTGTTGATTAAGATTCGTTATCTAATATTTTCTTTTATTCTCAGATTTCCTCAATTATCGAATTTCCTTTAGAATGATCGCCCGAAGTCCATTGCCAATTTTCGTGCAGACGAATTTTTCCGTTTGGCAAAATTTCAGGCGTTGAGATACAAATTCCGGTCATAAGCTCATTTTTATCATTAACTTGCGAGTAACGCATTTCAATTTTACCATTTTCGTCAACCAACCCAATCAGCAAACCTTTTTTGATTTTTCCGCCCGAATATTCGCTGGTTAAAATATTGCCGTCTTGTTTATAATGAAAAATAGTTTCGGCGGAAGTTTCGCCGTTTTCCGAATTGCTGACAGGGTGAAATTTTTTGTCGTGGTAATTTATACTCATTTTCCTAACGCCTTTCTGATTTGTTCCAAGTGTTTTTCGTTGTGCCAGCCGATTTTTTCAAACTCATCTTTGGCTAACCGCAACCCCATTTCGCTATGGACAAATTCTTTTTGCCAAAATTTATCGTAAAATTTTTCGATTAGTTCAATATTCAGTTGGCGCGTCACTTCAAAAGCTTGTTTTTTCACTCCCAAGTCAGCCTCAAAATAGCCGAAAGCATCGTTCCAGTCGTCTTGATCGCAGTTCCAAACAACCTGTTTCGGTTCAGCAATAATTTTTTTGATTCGCGTGTGCAAAATCATCTCCGTATCGGCTAAATGATGGAGAATTTGGCGAATATTCCAACTTTTTTCACGGTGCATTTTAGTTAAATCGGATTCAGATAAGTCGAAATATTGGCTCGTTTCGGTTTTGGTTGCGGCTAACTGGGCTAAAAGTCCGTTTTTGGTCATTTCTTTATCGCGTCTTTGAACTGCGTTTCATATTGATTTACAGCATTCATCGCATTACCATCATCTTTAAACTTTTGTTTGAGCAAGTCAAATGCCTCTTGCCCACGCGAATCGGCAAGCGTGATAATCAAAAAAACATTGGTAAAAATTCCGTTGATGTCATTTTCCGCCATTGATTTTTTGAATCGTTCAAAGATCAGCGGATAGGCTTTGTCGCTTTTGCCTAAAGATTTGATGGTGTCAGCCGCCATATCCCGATAATCCCAAGACGGAGGAATACTCGATAATCTCCAACGAGGTAAATTAATATCGGACAATACTTTGTAGGCAATATCAAATCCGCGAGGATCTTCCAAGGCTTTTAAGCCTGCCAACGCGCAAAGCAAACTTTGGCTTTTCATTGAAGGTTTATCTTTCAATTTTGCCAATGCGTCAAAGGCTTTTGCATCTTTGGTTTTGCCCAGAGCAATCGCAGCAGAATTTATCACGCGAAAACTTTCATCATTGAGCGCATTAAGGTAAATATCGGTATATTGTTTATCCTGCGTGTTCCCAAGCCACCCAATCGCACTTGATTTCAGCCAGGATTTATCATTTTTGATGACAGTTAAAAGTGTCGAAATTGTTGTCTCATCAAGTTTGTTTTGCCCAAACAATCCAACCATTTGCGACATTGCCGAATTTCTCAATCGCCAATACGCATTACTTAAAACCATATTTCGTAACGCTGCCGAAATTTTCGTTTTATCGTCCGCCGAAGTTTTTTCGTTTTTGGCAATTTGAACAAGTTCCTTCATTGCCGAACTTCGAGCCAAAACATCTTTGGAATTTTGAAATTGATAGAGTAATTCATCAAATGATTTCTCAAACTTCAACTCACGAATCCAGGTGTTTTCATAATCAAAATTAATCAGTTTCGGTTCGGTTGGAGAGGTGAAAGTAAAAATATTTTCGGCTTGTGGTTTTAACCAAACTTGTTCAATTCGTCCATCAATTTCAATCTCAATTTTACCTTGAAAAAATTCAACTTGCGGATAAACTGCTGTTTTATCAGTAGTTTGGGTTTGTTTGACGTTGAGCGTTAGTTGTTTTTTTGTTGCCTCATAATTTTTCGTTACTTCAAAGATTGGATGTCCAATTTTGTAAAGCCATTGGTCGAAAAACCAGTCCAATTTTTCGCCCGTAGATTCTTCGACAGCTTTTTGAAAATCTGCAGTCTTAACAGATCTATTGGCATTTGATTTCAGATAATGTCGAATTGCTTTCCACCAATTTTCCTCGCCCAATTGTTGGTGCAGCATTTTCAAAACCATTGCCCCGCGAATGGTTGAATAATTATCGTTGACAAAAATTTCCGTATTTTCGTAATTTTTGGTAACAATCGGATGACGAATTCCTGCGTTCCAATCGCCAAAATAAGCCCCTTGATCAAAGTTTCCAAACCACAAAAGCCATTCAGCTTTCCCGTTTTTTTGTTCGCAATAAAGACGGTTAAAATAATGTGCAAAACTTTTGTTGAGCCAGACATCACTCCAATCGCGGGCGGAAACATATCCGCCAAACCATTGTCCGGCAAGGGCTTCCGCCTCAGTCAAATCCCACAAATAAAAATAATCGGCGTGAGTCGGAAAATCATCAACCATATTTTCGGTAATGGTCGAGACATTCATATTACTTGTAAAACTGCCGATATCTTGGACAAAAACCTGCGAATAATTTGGATATGGAAATTTGACACCCGTCTTTTCCGAAAAGAATTTGACCATATCAGGCAGCCGCTCAGTGCTGGCATCGATCCAATCTTTTTCGCGCAGAGAGCCAAAATTATTTAGCGTAATTCCTTCGTAATTTTTCTTAACATTGACGAATTCGCCAACCACAAACGAGGTCAGATGATTGGCGTAAGGCGTGTCCATTTTCCATCGAAAAGTTCGCGTGCCGTCTGTATTGTCTTTAGTTTCAATGAGGTTACCGTTAGCAATAACCGTTAGTTTTTTATCAACTGTGCCAGTAAATTCGGTCGTCTGCAAATCGCTAGGCGAATCAAACGATGGGAACCAATAACGATTTGATTCGGGGTCGCCGAAAGACCAAATTTCCTTTAACTTGATTGGATCATTGGAATTTGGTTCATTAAATCGCAAACCTTTGCCGTTGTTGCCGCCTAAACTGTTCGGGTCAATTTCGTTTATCCAATTTGTGCGGTAATCAATTTTGACCGTAACCTCTTCATTTGATTGATAATTACGGTCAAGCGTGATTTTGAGATTATCGTTTTTATCGCTCCCATCGTAATCAAATTTTAAAGACTTTTCGCCTACTTTAATCGAATTTATCGTCAACATTCCGGCATCCAAAGCGATTTTGTCGGTTGCATTCAAAGGCGAAAAAGTAATTGTTGCAGTTCCAAACGCTTGTTTTTTTGCCCAGTCAAACTGCAAATTGAGTGCAATATTTTTGACATCAATCATCCTTTCACGAGGCAAATTAGCAGGCGGAAGTTGTTTTTTTTCAGGTTGTTGAGCAGATGAAATATTGGTTAAAACGAATAATAACAGAATAAAAGATGAAATTAGATAACTCATAAATTTTTACAGATTAATCAGCCGAAGGTATTTTTCTTCAATAATTTTCAAGTGATATTTTTGATGCCCAAGAATCGTAAAACTAAATGCCAAAGCTGACATTTGCATTTCGCTGGCAGTTCCGATTATTTGTAAGGCTTCATCCGTAAATGAGACAAACAGTAGCTTTGTCACTTCTCGTCTAAGTTTTAGTTCGTTGACAAGACTTTCCAAAGTCCGGTTTTTGGTCGACACATTGTTAGCTAAAGCTTGTTCGTCAAATCCCGAAAGTTTTGTTTTGTCATAACGCCCAATTCGCAAAGCCCGATACGCCAAAATATGTTCAGTGTCGATCAAATGCTGAAAAATATCTTTGATTGTCCACTTTCCTGCGGCATAAACTTGGTCGCCTAGTTGATTAAATTTAGCCAAGTCCAAATTGTTAAGTTCAATATGCGATTGCTGAAATGCCTCGAACAATTCAATGTCGTCAACACAATTGATATATTTGTCAAAATAACAAGGCGGCTGATTAATGTCGGATTTTTTCATTTTGTTAGATCCTCAATCTTTTCTTTATCCAAATAAAACCGCATTTTTTCTTTAGAACTTGCCCCGAGGCGATGATAAAATTTGATAGCTTTCTCGTTAAAATCCGGCGTATGCCATTGAATTTGTTGGATGTTATGCGATTTAGCAAACTTCGCAATTTCTTTAATAAGCTGCTCACCGATTCCAAAATTCCTCGCGTGCGGACGCAAGAAAAGGCAATCCATATAAACGTAATAATCTGCATCCCAAGTCGAAAACTCAGGCATAAAAGTCGTGTAACCCAAAATTTCACCGGAATCATTTTCGACAACCAAACAAAACACCGGCGGATTTTCGGAAAACAGAAACTTGGCAAGTTTTTCGGATTTTCCGGCAGGCAAAAACTTAGCGCGTTCATATTCGGAGTGTTCGGCACAAAGTTTAATGATTTCGTCCATATCATGTGGTTCGGCATTTCTGATTTTGTAATTCATTGTTAAAAATCACCACTTATTTTTTGTTCCAAATATCTTGCAAAATCAGGCTTTTCAGCCTTTTTCAAAATATATTCGATCCACATCTTGCGTTCAAAATCAATGACTTCCAATTCCCAAACGCAAGCCATTCCACCTTCTTTTGGCGTTTCTTCAAACTGATCTGCATCATCAAAACTGGTGTAAAAAGTCACGCTTTGCAGCATATTTTCGCCGATCCACCAATTGAACAAACTCCAAACTCCGTCGCGTCCTTCGTGAACGATGAGAAAGGCGATTTTGTAGGTTTCCAAGCCTAACAATTTCGTTTTTTCCAACCATTTTGGAAGTTTGAGAATGGCATTATCTAAAACCGTTTTTGAATTGAATTTTTCTTGGAATGTGATCGTATAAACTTTGATATTCCAATCTTTTACGGGCGCAACATGGCGTATTTCAATCTTTCTCGGCTGATAAATCTTAAAACTTTTCATTACCAAAACAGATTAAATTTAAGTTTTATAAAAAAATAGAATGAATTTAACGTGAGGTGATTATTTGGCGGAATTTTTTGGGAGTGATACCGTGAAAATTTTTGAAACAGCGGATAAAATGACTCTGATCGGCGAATCCGGACATCAGAGCAATTTCAGTCAAAGAAAGCTGCTGATTTCTCAATAGATTAAGTGATTTTTCAACCCGAATTTTGCGAACATATTCGCTAAAATTACAACGAAAATATCTGGGAAAATCACGCGAAAGATGAACCCAATGAACGTCTAACTGAGCCGATAATTCCTGCAAAGTTAAAGGTTGGTCAAAATTATCATTAAGGATTTCATCAATCTTTTTTACCCAATGCGGTTTAGTTGAAAATAAATTACTTTCAACTCCGTGCATCGTTTCAAAAATCTGCAAAAGCAGAGCATCAATCGTCAAATTTGAAGTATTATCAGCTAGTTTTGATTCTTTGTAAATGTTGTAAAAGCGTAGTTTAATATTCGGATTTTGGACAATTGCGCTTTTTGGCAAACTATCCAAATCAACTTCAAATTTTCTGCACCAATCCTGACTTAATTCAACTTGAAAACCACGCGTCAGAGTGTCCGTTTTCGAATTGTAATGCGGTTCCTGACAATTATGAAACAAAAGCGAATCTGTGCCGCATTCAAAGGTTTCGCGTTTATTGCTATCACGACAAGCCCCCAAAGTTGTCAGCGAAAAATACGGATTTTCGTGATAATGCCAATCTATAAACCGATAGTCATACTCCGTTTCGGTCGCAGTAACTCCATCAAAGGCAATAGTTTGATAGGTTTCACCGCGAAATTGTCCAGTTTGCAGATAGTTCATTGATTCTGCAAATATTCTACGTTAAATTTTCAAGAAAATCATTGTTTTTTTGTCTTAAATTTTACTGAATAATTTTGTAATGCGTAGCCGTCTTTTGATTTGAAAGCATTTCCCGTTAAGACAAATTCATAATCCCAATCAGGTTTTAGTTTAACCTGAACAGTCACTTTCGTATCGTTTTCGCTATAACCGATCACTTTTTCAATTGGAAAATGTTCTTCGCCGCTTTTGCCCAGATTGATTGAATAACCTTTTCCTGAAAGCCCACGGTCAAAGGTAAAAGTTATCTGAGTTATTTTTGAATCAACATCTTGTGCGCCGTTGGTAAAAGCGTCAATGGCAATAACTTTTGGTTGTTTTTTGGCAAAACTTTCAACTTTATCGCCGATTCGTTTGGCTAAATCTGTGTAATACGCAGTCACCATTGGCATAAAAGAGCGGAATGTCGGATAAGTTTTTCGACTATTTTCGTAAGTTCCAAGCAGAACCGATAATTCATCAATCCATAAAAAATAGCGATTTTGTTGAACTGTAATTTCCTGTAAATAGGCAGATTTATCGTGGTCAAAAAGGTATCGGACAACCGCTGCCCGCACCAATGATTCAAGCATCATTGTTTTCCAACTGGTATAAGCCTGTGCTGCCATTTTGTCTTCGACGGGTTTGAAAACTTTCTCGCCGGCAGCGCTCAAAACTTGCTCATTGGCATACACTAAATGATTGATAAAACTATGGTTATATTCGTGAATAATTGTCGGCAAAACATCATCCGTATAAATCGGCAAACCTTTTTCGTCCATCTTCCAGGTGCCGATAATGGCAAATGATTCTTCTCTGCCATCAGGAAAAACTACTTTCGGACCAAAATTTCCGCCGCCGTTGAGCAATCCGATATAGAGATTAAAACTGCCTTTCGGAATTTCGCCGTAAAAGGCTTTATACCAGGCGAAATCGACCTTGTTCAGCAAGGTTTGAAATCGTTCTTCGGCTGTTTTATACAGTTCGGCGTGAGATTTAAAGAAAGTTTCGCAGTTCGCATCCTTGTAAAATTGCTGCAAAAGTTTGACGAATTCTTCCGCACCTTTTTTAGTCCAGCGTTTATCGGGTGTGCCTTCGGAAAAAGTAATTTTCGGGGTTAAATTTGGATTCAAATGAACTGCCATACTTGCTACTGCATCAAATCCAACTCCGTTGCTTTCCCGAATTTTTCGGGCAAATTCTATCGCCGGATGTTGTTTGTATTTGGCAAAATATTTATCAACATCCGCTGCATAAATTTTGAAATCATTGTTTACATATTCATCATATTCCGCCAAACGCGCCACAATGCTCAAAAGCTCAACCCGCTGGTCAACTTTGGCCATCACTGACAAAGGTTGTGCAGTCTTTGAAGTTTGGGCGTTAATCTGAACAAATGATAAAAATAAAAAAATTCCGCATAAAAAAATTCGCATAAAATCTCCTTTTCAAACTCTCAGATTAAAAGTTTTGAAGAGAAATTTATTGAACGATTTGAACCTTTTATAAAAATTATTTGAGCAATTTGCGGAGATTAGCGGGAGTAATACCGAATTCATTGGCAAAAGTTCGGGTCAGATGCGACTGATCAGAAAAACCAACTTCAACAGCAATTTGAGACAAACTGAATTTGCCCGAAATGAGTAAAGAATGAACTTTTTGAACTTGGAGTTTTCTTACATAATTTCCTACGTTACAACCAAAAAATTGTTGAAATTTACGGGCAAAATAAACGGGATGAACTCCTGCCTCAATCGCCAGCTGACTGAGACGGACCCCTTCTAAAAAAGTTTCGTCAAGCTGTTGTTTGGCTCGCCTTAACCAAAACGGCGGATGAGAATTTTTAGGTAAATCTTTGTTAGGCAGAATTGCAGCCAGAAGTTCGTGAATTTCATCGGTAATCTCACTATTTTGCAGCAAAAGCGAATTGCCGATCTGTAAAAAGGGGCGCACCGCATTTGAGCCTTTGAGCCAATTCCAATCTTCATTTATCAATGATTCACTTTTTAATTGAGCAACAAATTTTGGAGCCAGAGAAAGGCGAATAACCCGCACACCTTTTGGACAAAAATGATCAGTGTGTTTAATCTCAGGGGCTTTAATTCCAACATCAAAAGCATTGATCACCGTGTCCTGACATTTGACCTGTTCGCGGACATTACCACGCAGAACCATGACCAAAATAAAATCGTCATGACTATGCCAGGTCTGACGAAACTCCGTTTTATACTCGGAAAGAGCTGCCGAATATTTATCCGAAACGACTCTTTCGAGATCCAACGACAAATTTTTTGCCGGTTGATTTTTCATCACTAAAGATAATGTCAAAAATTTTATTGAAAACCAAATCCGATGCTAAAATTGAAACTTCTGTTATTCGCACCGCTTCGGATTCCGTTGATGATAATAATAGATTCGTTCGAAGAAGAACCCGACAAAACTTTCAAAAAGTTTGGCGATGACATATTCCCAATCGGATTGCCATGATTAACTACATTGAAAATATTATTAACCCGAAGGTTAAAATATAAAGTTTGCTTAGGCGGCTTTTTATTCGCTTTATCCTCGTTAAAACCAAATGATTTTCCGAGCCCCATATCAAAACTAAAAGTCGCATCGCCTCTGCCCAAATTTCGCGGAATTAATTTATCCGTTGCCGAAGGATTCGGATCAAGCACACCATAAGGCGTTGTAATTAAACCTTTTTTGGTTAAATCTGTTGCAAACGAAGGTCGTTCCAAATAGAATCCGTCGCCATTTGTATCGCGCCCTGTAATGATATTGAACTTAGTTCCCGAAGCGATTTCAAAGTTTCCGTCGAGCGAAATCTTATACGGCAATTTGGTTAAGAAAAAATAACCGTTAACCCGGTGAACTCCATCATTGGTGATAGGTGCGTATTCCTGGGTAAAATCATACGGATTTATCGGCGAACCGCTTCCGCCAACTGAATCGCTTTTGCCTTTAGTAAAAGAATAAGTGATACCGCCCCATGCAATTTTTTCCGGTAAATTTATCGAAACTGCAACCCGGGTGCTGTCAGCTTTCCCATCCGAGATCGTTTCATAAACATTACCGACATTTCCCAACGGGCGAACGCCGCTGTTTTGCACCAACGGATTAAAAGTTCCTGCCAAAGGCGAATTGATGTTGCGAGTTAAAGCTTGGCGAGAAGATTTGGAATAGGTCAAAGTAAAATTGCTCGAAAATCCGGCAGGAAGTTTTTTAGAAGCCGTCAAGCTAAACATATTTTGCTGTGGTGTTTCCAATTCCGACGAGATGAATCTTTGGCTTTTCGGCAAGGCAAATTGCTGTAACTGACTAACCGAAAGCGCATTTGGAAAAGCATCGAGCAAAGTCGGATCGGTAATCAAATATTGCGATCTGTCGCCCGTAACTTGTTTAATTGCCAAAAAGTTATTGACGTCAAAGCGGCGATAGAACATTCCAACACCAAAGCTGATTCGCGGCGGAATCCACAGCGGATTTTTCTTTTTTGGATTCGATTTTGGCGACCAAATCAGACCGAATCTTGGTGAAAAATTGAGTTTGCTGTCAATATTGGTTTGATTTTCGTAGCGGACTCCAAAACTTGCTGCCAAAGTTTCATTGATTTTGTAGCTGTTTTGCAGATAAAAACCTACATCGTATTGACTGACATCGACATTTGGATCACCGCCCGAAATCGTAAATTGATTCGCACCGCCGCCCAAATTACGGATTTGGGTTGAAGTATAGCCAAGTTGTCTGAACAATAACGTCCGCCGATAACTTTCTAAACTATCAATTTGTGTCGTCACAACATTTCCGTTTGAATCCAGAACGGGGTTGTTGTTGGAATCTAAAACAGGTGCAGTTCTGCCGCTGAAAGTGTAAGTTCCGCCAAAATTTGCGGTCGAATTTTGCGAAATTAAATTACCGCGCACTCTCCAGCCAAAACCTAAACCGTATTTTTTATGCTGCCAGGTCGTGTCGTTTCCGGCATCGAAATTCAACGATTTATTTCGACGGTCATTTTGCGAACCGCCGCCGTAAAAGGCTTCCAAAACATTGAGCGCAACAGCATTACTTCCACCAAAACTGTTGGTATCAGAATAGTTAAGCGAAAATCTGCTTTGAATAACCAAGTTTTCGTTAGCGAGAAAAGTTTCGGACAACCGCAAATTATGAAATTGAGTTTTAGATTGATTTTCTCTTGATGCGAGCGAAAAACCGCCAACATTTTGTCCCTTGGAATTGCTGAAATAAGTTGAATAATTCAAAGCAATCTTGTGTTTTTTAGCCGGATCGTAGGTTAGGCTAAAATATAGATTGCGGTCACGGATCGGTGTGGCAAAAGTTTCCTTAAAATCGATCGGCTGCAATGATGAATTGAGAATTTTAGCATTGATCGAAGTGCTGGAATCATTTTGCCCTAGTCCCGAGAACATAAAAAACGAGGCTTTTTTGGTAATCGGTCCGGCAAAGTTAAAAGCAAAAGAGCGAACCTGCATCGGCAATTTTTTTCCGATAAAAGCGTCGGAGGCATTTAAGCGAGAATCCGCAAAAGCAAAATTTCCGCCGCCGCTGAATCTATCCACACTTGAGCGGGTAAAAATTTCGATTCCGCCACCGCTCGGACCTTCGTATTGCGCCGAAAAAACATTTTGATTGACGCGAACCTGTTGAATGGCAGCTTTTGGCGGAATTTTGCCGCCTTCTTGCCCGTCAACCGTAATCGGCATTGCTTCGCCTGTCACAGATTCACCCGCAAGACTTCGCA
>DAORIL010000136.1:0-12103 GCA_035438525.1 Pyrinomonadaceae bacterium | reverse complement strand
AATAAGAGCAAAGATAAAAAAGATAAAGCTGCCGGCACTGCGCCGACGGCAACACCAACCCTGACTCCAACTCCTGCCCCTGCTGCCAAAGATTACACCGCCTTAATGTCTAGTTTGCGGTTTCGTGAAATCGGACCGGCAACTATGGGTGGACGGATCGATGACATCGAAGCAGTAGTTTCAGACCCACGCATCATCTATGTTGGAACTGCCGCCGGCGGGATTTTTAAATCAACTAACGGCGGAACTTCGTGGACTCCGATATTTGATAAAGAAGATGTTCCGACGATTGGGGATATTGCCATTGCGCCATCGGATCCATCAATTGTTTGGGCAGGAACGGGCGAACCGAATAACCGCCAAAGCTCATCGTGGGGCGGCGGAATTTACAAATCGGTCGATGCCGGAAAGACTTGGCAAAAAATGGGTTTAAGCGAAACTCATCACATTGCCCGTATTGTAATTGATCCGACCAATCCGAATACGGTTTATGTCGCGGCTTTAGGAAAACTTTGGGGACCAAATCCTGAACGCGGAGTTTATAAAACCACCGACGGCGGAAAAACCTGGAATTTAGTATTGAAAGTCAATGACGATACGGGCGCAACTGATATTGCAATGGATCCCGAAAGCCCCGGAATTTTGTATGCAGCAATGTATCAACGCCGCCGGACTGTTTTCGGTTTTAATGGTAGCGGTGAAGGAAGCGCACTCTACAAAACAAATGACGGCGGGGCGACTTGGTCGAAAATAACTAAAGGAATGCCATACGATACGGAAAATGCTCCGACTCCGCGTCCGGCAGGTCTTTTAGAAACAGGACGAATCGCGGTTTCTGTTTATCGCAAGGACCCAAATATTGTTTATGCTTTGGTCGAAAATGAGAACGGCGGTATTTATCGTTCAAATGATAAAGGTGAAACCTGGACACGGCAAAGCGATATGAATAATAATCCGCGTCCGATGTATTTTAGCCAAATCCGCATTGATCCGAATAATGATCAACGCCTTTGGATAGCCGGTGTTACAATGCAATATTCCGATGATGGCGGCAAAACTTTTTCAGGTAATTTTTCTCGAGCGCCACACGCGGACACTCACGCAATTTGGATTAATCCCAACAATTCAAACCATTTAATTATGGGAAATGATGGTGGAGTTAATATCACATATGACCGTGGTGTGACGTGGGATTATGCCAATACATTCGCCATCGGACAATTTTACGAAGTTGGCGCAGATATGAGTATGCCGTATAAAATCTGCGGCGGATTGCAAGACAACAATGCCTGGTGTGGACCGAGTATGTCATTTAATCCGCAAGGAATCACCAACAGCGATTGGTATACTATCGGTGGCGGTGACGGTTTTTATGCTCAACCTGACCAAAATGATCCCGACATTGTTTATACCGAATCGCAAGATGGCGGATTAGTTCGCCGTAATGTTA
The DNA here is from genome assembly GCA_035438525.1 of Pyrinomonadaceae bacterium. Lineage (GTDB taxonomy): Bacteria > Acidobacteriota > Blastocatellia > Pyrinomonadales > Pyrinomonadaceae > JAIBCC01. The sequence continues at coordinate 10,653 of DAORIL010000136.1, read as the reverse complement.
AAACAGGTGAAAGTAAGAGCATCCGACCGCGTGAAGCAGACGGTGAAAAGAATTTTCGTTTTCAATGGAATTCGCCGATTCTTTTGTCTAAATATGCTCCGAATACTGTTTATTACGCGGGTAATTTCCTGTTCAAATCAACCGACCGTGGTGATAATTGGGTCAAAGTCAGTCCTGATTTAACTACCAATGTTGACCGCAACACTTTGCCGATCATGGGCAAAGTTCCTGATAAAAATACTCGTTCACGTCACGATGGAGTGCAGCAATTTCCGACAATTACCACAGTTGCCGAATCGCCTATCAATCAAAATGTTCTATGGGCGGGAACGGATGACGGTAATTTACAGGTTACCAAAGATGGTGGCGCGAACTGGAAAAATGTGGCAGAAAAAGCCCCGGGTGTGCCGAAAGGAACTTATGTCAGCCGCGTTATTGCTTCAAAATTTAACGAAGGCACAGCGTATGCCACCTTTGATGGACACCGCAACGGAGATTTCAAAGTCTATGTCTATATGACCAACGACTTTGGCGAAAATTGGAAATCAATTTCATCTAATTTACCCCAAAATAACGGTATTGCTAATGTGATTCGTGAGCATCCGCGTAATGCCAACCTGCTTTTTGTCGGAACGGAATACGGAATGTATGCTTCGTGGGACAAAGGCGGAAGCTGGATGAAATTAAAATTAAATCTGCCGACAGTTCCGGTTGACGATATTCTAATTCATCCGCGTGAAAACGATTTGATTTTGGGAACACACGGGCGTTCGATTTGGGTCATGGATGATATTACTCCTTTGGAACAATTGAATGAAACTGTGGTGGGGAGCAATGTTCATTTGTTCGATGTTCGTCAAGCTGTAATGTGGCGCACTTGGAATAACAAACCATTGACTTCTGATAAAGCCTTTTACGGACAAAATCCGCCATCCGGCGCAATCGTTAATTTTTATCTGAAATCTTCTTTGGAAGATCGTCAGTCAGTCAGCATTACAATCCAGGATTCAGCCGGACAAACAGTTCGCACTGTTAATTGCACTAAACAGCCGGCGACTCAGCCGCAACAAACTCCCGGCCAAGGCGGCTTTGGCGGAGGCGGCGGTGGATTTGGCGGCTTTGGAGGCGGAGCAGGTAATAACTGTTTTGCAACCCAAGGACTAAACCGCTGGGTTTGGGATTTACGTTCCCGCGCTAATCTGCCCCAAGGTGGAGGCGGAGGCGGTTTTGGCGGAGGCGGTTTTGGCGGCGGACAAGGTTTCCGCGTTGATCCGGGCGAATACACCATCAAAATTAAACTAGGCGAAACCGAAATGTCCAAAAAAATAACGGTTATCGAAGATCCGCGAGTTAATTTCTCAGCCGAAGATCGGGCTAAGAAAAAAGCGGCTTTGAATCAATTATTGCCTTTGGTAACACAAGCAACTCTTGCCGGACAAACTATAGTCAATATGCGGACAGCGGTAAATACTGCTATTGAATCATGGAAACGTCCGGGAGCACCGCAAGTTCCAGACAATGTTAAGAAGGCTGCAGATGAGCTGTTGAAAAAGATTGATGAGCTTTATCCAAGCTGGGGAACGCCTCCGGGATTAGCTAATCCAATCGGTTCAGCCGGACCACCTTTAGTAGAGTTACCAACTCCGTTAAATCAAAGAGTTGCTCAATTAATGGGTGCTATCGAAGGAACTTCCGGTGCGCCGACAACTTGGGAACTTGACCAGATTAAGATCTTGTCGCAAAAGATTCCCGAAGCTGCCGGAAAAGCCAGAGGTTTAACCGCTGACCTTGAAGCCTTAAACAAAATGATGCGGGAGGCAAATGTTCCGTATATCACAATGCCGCAAGCGGGCGGCGGTGGCGGAGGTCGCAGACCACCTGAAAATGATGATGACGAACCTGATTTTGATAACTAAAATCTGATTTGTTGTCGAATACAAAAAAGCCGCATCGTGAATCAATCATGATGCGGCTTTTAATATAAGTTCGGCCAGAGTTAAATAAATTAACTATTCAATTTTATCAAAAATTCGGTCAATGTCTTTCCTAATCCTTCCAATGTATTTTGCACAAATTCGACTTTGGCTGAACCGTCCTCGTTAAAGGCTTCGTGTGATTTGCTGACAGCAAACTCATTTGGCAAAACGATTACGCCCATTGTCGAGAGAACTTTGCGTAGATCTATCAATCCGCGTAATCCGCCGAGTGCGCCCGGTGATGCGCTCATTATGATAACGACTTTTCCGCCATAAGATGCTCCTGCCCTGTGCTCACTATGAGGACGTGAAGTCCAATCAATATAAGTCTTTAAAGTCCCCGGAATTCCGCTGTTATATTCGGGTGAAGCAATTAAAAAGCCATCATGCTCCCGCATTAATTCTTGTAATTTAACAGCATTTTCGGGTATTCCGACCGAGGATTCTATATCGCCGTCGTAAAGCGGAACCGGAAAATCTTTTAAATCGATAAGAGTTACTTCCGCGCCGGCTTTTCGGGCACCTTCGACAGCAACTTTGACAGTTTTTTTGTTGGTTGAATCCTTTCGCAAAGCACCTGCGAAAGCTAGGATCTTTGGTTGATAGCTCATAATCTTAAATTACAGTTTTCTGATTTTTTATTCCAAGTTTAGTAAGAATTCGAGAAATCTTAAAAAATCAAAGCGGTCTTCTGCCGGCAAAACCCGCTTCAAGGTCGTGCCACCAAAGAATTTCATCGCCTTCGTCGAGCTGCCAGCAGAGCAAAACTACTTGCCCGTTCCGCATTGCTGGAAAATCGATCAAACCACGTTCATAATCTTTTAATTGAATGCCCAATTCGTCAATTTCGTGAGTTAATTTACCGATTTCATACAGCGAGTTAACATAGCGCGAACCGCTTACCATTCCCCCTCCGCCCTGTTCTGCTGCCATGGCTGCATTTTTAGCTTCATTGCGGAAAAGGGAAGTGTAGCCGTGGAGCATTTTGATTTTAACTAAAATCTCACGCACCTTTGGTAAAAGTTCATTGGCCTCGTCCAGTGTAAATAGTTTCATTTTAACTGATTATACAGATTTGAAATTGGCTGTAAATACAAAAGTGATTTTGTTTTTTTTGATCTTAGCCTGCCATTGATCTATCTTTCATCCGCGATACTTGCCAGATCAGCCAATTTGTCTTCATCTTCATGCGGAAAATTCGGATTCGGGTCAAGATGAATTTTAGTCGTAATTGTTTGATAATTATCGTGCGAATGGTTGCGTAAAAGATTGGGCGGCGGCATTTCATCGGGCGGAACAAAAGACGGAACTTCGTAACGGTCACCCTGTCCGGCATCTTTCCGAACCAACTCTCCGATCTCGCCCAGATCAATAAAGAAATCAGCCACATCGATCAGTTTCGGGGCAGTATTTGAACGAAAGCCCGCAATTTCAACCCGGCAACCTTTATATGCCACCGCATTGATGGCATACACAAAATCTTCGTCGCCCGAAACCAAAACAGCAGTATCGTATTTGCCGGCTAAACTGAGCATATCCACGGCAATTTCGACATCTAAATTTGCCTTGCGCGTCCCGTCGTAAAAGGTTTTTAACTCTTTTTGGATGACGCGAAAACCATTCCGGCGCATCCATAAGAGGAAGCCCTGCTGACGTTCTGCCCCCGCATCCACACCAGTGTAAAAGAAAGCGCGGAGCAATCTGCCGTCGCCCAGCAGAACTCGCAAAAGTTTATTGTAATCAAGATCTAAATTATGAAAACGTGCCGCGTGAAACAGATTATTGCCATCAATGAAAACTGCTACGCGACCGCGATTTCCAAACTGCCAAAGCGGATTGGTCGTCGTGTCAGACTGCATTTTATTAACCCTTTTTGTTGATCAAAACTGCAATTCGGGCGAGAAAGAAGCGAAAAGTGAAAAGTAAAAAATATTTAATTGAGCAGAACTTTTGATAATAGAATTTCAAAAAAAATCGTTTTGTTAAATTTATAACCGGGTAAAGCGAAAGTATTTAATATTTTAGAATTTCAATTTCTCAAAATAATTTCTTACCTTTGCCTTTTAACTTTTTACTTAAATACTCGACTAACTGCAATTTGATAAAATAAATATAAAAATCAACTATTAACTTTTATAGTTTGCAGTTTCAGATGCGAATTGGTCAAGCCAATATTTGGATTTTGGATTTCGGATTTTGGATTTCGGATTTGTGAGAGATGGTTTTGGTCCAAAATTTGCCTTTACTTTATACCTTTTACTTTTACAAATTATAGTTGCCTTTTCGGGCATTTCGGCGGATTTGACTTAATTCGGAAATCATCCGGCGGGTATCACGAAGGACACTTACTTTTGAACCTGCCACATCGTTCCAACGAACGGGAATTTCTTTAAGCCGAAGCTGGTGATAATCGGCAACATATAAAAATTCGACATCAAAACCGAATCGGTCAATTTTCATCAATGGCAACAGCGGACGGAATTTTTGCATATTAAACGCCTTGAATCCGCATTGCGTATCCCAGAACTTCAAACCTGACATTGTGCGGATAATAAAATTCATCAAACGTCCGCCCTGTTCCCGCCGCCAGGGTTGATGTGTCCCAATCAGACTCCGGTCTAAGGCGCGTGAGCCGAATGTGACATCATAATCCCCGTCCTGAATTGGTTTGACCAATTTGTAGATTTCACCGATCGGAGTCGAAAGGTCAGCATCGGTAAAGAGAGCAATATAACCTTTGGCTGCTAACAATCCGGTTTTGACTGCAAAGCCCTTTCCGCGATTTTTTTCGTAGCGAACTACTTTTGCTTCAATTTCGGGAAATTCTCGAAAGGCAATGTTTGCTACCTCAGAAGTATCGTCGCCCGAGCCGTCATCTACCACAATTACTTCGGCATTGAGCTTTTCATCTTTGATAAAAGAAAGGATTTTGCGAATCGGTTCGCCAAGTCTTTCTGACTCTTCAAAAGCGGGTATCACGATGGAAATTAACGTATTCATTCTCGGTAACTTTCAAAACAAAACTCTATTCATAGCAGATTCAAAAGATTTCAACAAATACGAAATTAAATAATTAGTCGGGCAACCACAGAAAGTTAAAAGTTTTTGGGATTTAGAAAGTAATATTGAGAGCGACATTGACCCGGATTAGGAGTTTTTACGATTCAAAAACAAAAATGGTAATTTGAGTCTTGCACCGATTTAATTATTGCTGAAGACATTGTGCGTTAGAAAATATATTGAAGTTTGGGAAGTTAAAGAAGCAGATCACTTCTAAAACTTTCCAAACTTCCTAAGCTTTCATTATTGCTGTTTTAATAATTTATTTTGACACTAACTATAATTAAACGCTGTCTTTTTTAACTTTAGCCTTTTGATCCCAGCCTTTGCCGACAAATCCTTCCATTGAACCGTCGATCTTTTGTTCGGCGTATTCCATTACCATCGAGGCAAAGTTAAGCGAAATATTTTCGAGTGGAACTCCGCTTTCATTCGAGCCGCAGGTTACATAATTAGAAACGATCAAATCGCAGAAAGTAACTTTTAAATATTCTTGTTGTTCGGATCCTGCTTTGCGGCAAGTCAAAACCGCCTTGGGAATATGTTCGCCCGTAGCGCATTTTTGCATCAAAACATTTGAGCTTTTTTGCATTTCCTGGGTAAAGCAAAAGTCTTGCATACTGACTATGCCTGCCCCAATTCCGCCGCCGCCTGCTGCCGTTCCAAGGTTGGCGCAACTCCACGTCCATGCCTTAACATCAATTTCACCGGCATGAACAGAATCTTTACTCTCACCCGGAACCCCTTCGATCTTTAAAAAAACATCAACTGCCATCTTTTTCTCCTTTTTTCTTTTCAAATTAGCAGAACTGAACTAAAACTCGTTTCTGCATTTTCAAGATAAACAAATTCAAAAGAGCAAACACTACCTTTAGGGATGGAAATGATTAAAACTATAAAAAGGTGTTAAAATCAACTTTTGCAACAGTTATGACCGGATTTGAATTTTGCCCTATAAAATTATGGTTATTCTTAAAGTTTAAGAATCTGCAAACTAACCAAACAGGTAGCGGATTCAGAAGTCGGATAGACCAAGGATCTGTTTTTCTGAAAATGGTTGGCGGGTTGAGCCAAGTCGTTTTTTTGATTCCAACGTCGCGTCTGCCTAATCATTTATGCGCTGTTCCTTGATAATCGGCAAGACCTTGAATATCCTAATTCAGTTAGATATTTTTTATTAAAAACGAGGAGAAGGAATGGAACGTAAAACAGCAGACGATTATCCACAGGAGTTATTGGACCTATTTCATGAGTATCAGCACGGTGACATTGACCGTCGTTCGTTTTTGAGTGGTATCGGCAAGTTTGCCGTTGGCGGACTGACAGTGGCAGCTATTTTTGAAAGTCTGACACCGAACTATGCTTGGGCACAGACGGTGCCAAAGGATGACAAGGATTTAACGACCAGTTATGAAACTGTGCCCTCGCCCCAAGGCAATGGCTCGATCAAAGGTTATCTGGCACGTCCGGCGAAAGGCAAGAAATTTCCGACCGTTCTGGTAATTCACGAAAATCGCGGACTTAATCCGTATATTGAGGATGTGGCGCGGCGTTTGGCAAAGGCAGGTTACATGGCATTTGCCCCGGACGGTTTGACCTCTGTCGGAGGCTATCCGGGCGATGACCAAAAAGGTGCAACAGCTTTTCGTCAGGTTGATGGTAAAAAAATGACTGAGGATTTTGTCGCCGCGGCACTCTGGCTCAAAGCCCGCAAAGACAGTAAAGGTAAATTAGGCGCAGTCGGGTTCTGCTTTGGCGGCGGAATGGTCAATCAACTGGCTGTTCGTCTCGGCAAAGACCTCAACGCAGGAGTCGCGTTCTACGGACGGCAAGCCGGAGCTGATGACGTGCCGAAGATATTTGCACCGCTGATGCTGCATTATGCCGGCAACGATCAGGGAGTCAATGCCGGGATCGCTGCCTATGAAACCGCATTAAAGGCAAACAATAAAAAATATGAGGTGTTTATGTATGAAGGAAAGCAGCATGGCTTTCACAACGACACAACTCCGCGTTACGATGCCGAATCTGCCAAACTGGCTTGGGAACGATCACTCGAGTTCTTTAAAAAGAATCTCAAGTAAACTGAAATAAAAAAGAGTTGGTTAATCAGGTTTAAAAGTCTGATTACCAACTTTTTATTGAATACAGGCGTAACCGCGACTGTTTGGGAACGTGTTATAACTTCAAAATGCGAACCGTAATCGAATTTTCTCAATTCGTTCACAAAGCCGAAAAACTTTTTGGCATGGAGGAACGCGAGAAAATCGTCGAACTTCTTTCCGCCAATCCGAACATTGGCAAAAAACTCGAAAACTTTGGCGGAATCCGTAAACTGAAATGGATTCAATACGGCAAGAAACCCAAAGAACACAACATTTACTATCACACTGGCTCGAACAATCTTCCACTCGTAATTATCGGAATCTTTCCCAAAAATGAAAAGATGATTTTGGAAAAGATTATTGAAATACTGCTTCACAGAAACGTAAAAGACTAGTTGGTTTTTTGATCGTATGGAATATATCTTTCCCATTCCCAGGGAGTAAAAGTATCACCAATCACCTTTTCCAAAAGTTCTTTAAAGATACTTTCCCCATTATCACTATTGGTCATAATGATGATCGAGATACCTTTATCTTTGAAATTGATATTGTAATTTTGCCAACCGTCATCGTGACCTTCTTTAAAGAAAGCTCTTCCGTATTTGCATTTTAAGAGTCCCCAACCAAGTCCGTAGGATAAATGAATATCATCATTTTCATTGGTCATTTCATCAGAAATAGTGGGGAACTGATATTTTGAATTGATTTTAATTTGCGGCGAGATCATCATCTCACGCAGTTTCTTGTTTAAGCCTTTGTCTTGCATGACATACTCAATAAACTTTGTGTAGTCGGCAATTGTTGTTTCCAAAGAGCCTGCGCCGCCTGCCTTAGTGCGTTTTTTCTTTCCGATGTTTTCTTCTTTGGTATTGTGTGCAAAAGCAAAATTCCCCTCAAAACGCGGCTGCCAGACATAACTGGTGCGTGTCATTTGAATTGGTTTGAATACTTTTTCAGCCGCTAGATCTTCTAAACCTCGACCTGTTATTTTTTCAACAACCAATTGAAGTAATTTCAAACCTTCGCCCGAATAAGCATATTTAGTTCCTGGTTTGAAATAGATACCGAGTTTTCCTTCTGCATTAAAAGCACCCGTTCGGGCATCAATGAACCGCAAATTTTGAAAACCTGTGGTATGACTCAGACACATTCTGGCGGTAATTGATTTCCAACGGTCATCACCTTTCAAACTTTCATAATTTTCATCATCCGTGAGCGGTTTATCCAAATACTGATAAAGCGGTTTGTCTAAATCTAAAACGCCTTCTTTAACCAACTTTAAGGTCAAAAAGGCAAAAACAGCTTTGCTGAATGAAGCTCCATATAAAATGGTTTCATTATCCATCAACTGCTCTCTCCCTTTATCCCGATAGCCGTATGTTTTTGTATAAACTGTCTGATTATTATTGATGATAGAAAGCCCTAAACCTGTAACTTTGGCTTTTTCCATTAAGGTTGTCACAATTTGATCTATCTGTTGAGCAGTGATTTTACTACCATCAAGCCGTTTGATTTGCCCGGTTTGTCCGAATGTAAGGATTGTATAACTCAATATTATTCCAAGCAAAATTGAATATTTCATAGATTTTATCCGCCATTATAGATTAAACACCACGATAAGAAGATTTGTGACATTAATCGCTATTTCAGAACTGCACGTTTGGGGTTATCCGAAATTAATTATTCATTGGCTTAACTTTATTGGCACGGAGTTTGCTATAACCTCTGTGGATCAAAACAGTTTGAATGAAATCCATACATTGATAAAGACAATTCTAATCAAAGTTATATTCACAACTGTTTTATTACTAAAAATAAACGTATAAGGGGAAATAATTATGAATAAAACAACCAATCAGAAGCCTGTCGTCTCAGGTTTGTTCAATGATCGAGCAAGTGCAGAACGCGCTTATTCAGCCTTAGAAAATCGCGGCTATACCCGTGATGATGTTAATTTGATCATGTCGGATGAAGCCAGAAATCGGCATTTTGCTGAGGACAGTGTTAACACTGAACTTGGTAGTAAAGCCTTGGAAGGTGCCGGTGTCGGTTCCGCCATTGGGGGAACTCTCGGCGCAATTATTGCCGGAGTTGCCGCAATTGGGACAAGTCTGGTTCTGCCGGGTCTTGGTTTGATAGTGGCAGGACCTCTGGCTGCTGCTTTGGCTGGTGCCGGTGCCGGCGGTTTAACAGGCGGATTGATCGGTGCCTTAGTTGGTTCGGGTATTCCTGAAGAACATGCTGCTGTCTATGAAAACGGTATCAAAGATGGCGGGATCTATATGGGAGTTAATCCCCGAACAAATGAAGATGCTGATTATATTCATAAAGACTGGAGCGGTTATGGAAGTAACGTCCATGCTCTGGGAACAGGAACCGGAGTTGCTGCAGGCGCAGTGACCGGAGCCGCAATCGGTTCGGCAGTTCCCGTTGTCGGAACAGCTATTGGCGGAGTAGTCGGCGGAGTTGCCGGTGGAGTTGCCGGTCATGAAATAGCCGAACAAGTTAATCCTGATGATAAAATTATGGATGATAACCGAAAATAAAACTTAATGATCTGAAAATGTTTTCCTAAAAATGGGATAACAATTTTTTATCATCAAACTAAGCCTGTGAACCTAAGTTTGCAGGCTTTTTATTGCCTGAACATAAAATTATAAAACTGAGATTATTGAAGATATGTAAATAAGTAGTCATATTTAGAATGATTTAGCTAAGTGTCAGAATTATTTTCTTGGCTTTTAAGAGCAAATTCTGAAAGGCAAAAAGTAAAAAATGAAGGCTTATTTAGATTTCTAAAAGTCCAAGCAATTTAAATAAGTCTTTAGAAATATTTTCTAGCTTTCAGATTGTTTAAATAGGTGTTTGGTCGGGATAGATTGAAGACCAGAATGGTGTTTTGGAGTGATTTTTTACAGATTTTGGAACGAGGATTGGTGATTCAATAACAAAGGCATAAATATGTCCGTGAAGGAGCGTGCTTTTTTAATAAATATTGCATTTCTTACAGAAATATAATATTTTTGGTATCGAAAATCTCAAAAATATTTGACTCCCGAATATGAAAATACAAAAACTCACGATTCAGAACTATCGTAATTTCAAGAATTTTGAAATTGAATTAAAACCTTTTACGTTAATCATCGGTGAAAACAACATCGGCAAAACAAATTTGCTTAATGCAATTGGTTTGATTTTCAGCCAAGAAATAACATTCTTCAAAAAGAGAATGTTAGAAATTGATGATATTAACTATGATGCAATTGTTAATTTTAAGAATGAAGTCCTCAGTGGTATTCCTATTGCGGACATAAAGCCACCTGAGGTTATTATTGAAGCAATTCTTGATGACTTAACTGCTGAACAAAAAAATGTAGTTGCTGATTGGTTCATAGGAGAGAATTTCGATAAAGCAAGATTAACATACAAATTCTATCCAAAAACTGATTTATCTAAATGGATACAGGAAATCAGAGATAGTCTAAATGACGAAAGCACAATAGATTCAATAG
>DAORIL010000135.1:0-12206 GCA_035438525.1 Pyrinomonadaceae bacterium | reverse complement strand
GAATAATCGGAATCTTAATTGGGACAGCCCTTTTGCAGGTTTTACAAAATTTGGTAAATCTTTTGGGAATTCCAAGCTCCCTCAACTTTGCCGTAATGGGTGTAGTTATTCTTTTAGGTGTTTTAGCCGACCAGCTTTTACAAAGTAAAAAGTAAAAAGGTAAAAATGAGGAAATTTTATTTTTTAGTTATTTTGATGCTGTTAGTTTCGGCAAATTTACAGGCTCAAACTCCAATTCGACTTTGGGAAAGTGATGCGCCGAACGCGAACGGCAAAGAAGCCATTGATATTCCAACACTTACCCCTTTTCTTGCTCCGAAAAATAAAGCAACAGGTGCAGCAATTGTTGTTCTTCCGGGTGGCGGTTATCGAGCGTTGTCGGATGTAAAGGAAGGTTCAGCAGTTGCTGAATATCTTAATTCAATTGGTGTTTCTGCTTTTGTTTTGAAATATCGTTTGGGACCGAAATACGGTCAGCCGAATCAATTATTAGACGCTTCAAGGGCAATGCGATTGGTCAGAAGCCGGGCGGCAGAGTGGGGAATTGATGCAAATAGAATTGGAATTTTAGGCTTTTCAGCCGGTGGACATCTCGCTTCAACTATGGCAACTCATTTCGATTCTGGTAATCCGAATGCAACTGAAGAGCTCGAAAAAGTAAGTTCCCGCCCTGATTTACAAATTCTAATTTACCCGGTAATTACAATGGGCGAATTCACTCACTCGGGAAGTAAAAAGAATCTTTTAGGCGATAATCCGAGTGAAGACTTAGTTAAAAAATATTCAAACGAATTACAAATTACTAAAGACACTCCCCCAGCTTTCATTGTGCAAGGTGTTGATGACAAAACAGTTCCAATGGAAAACAGCCTTCTTTACGTTCAATCCTTGCGGAAAAACGGAGTGCCATTTGAGTTCCATTTATACGAACACGGACCGCACGGATTCGGACTAGGCGGGGCTGATCCGATTCTTTCGACCTGGAAAGACAGATTAGCAGCTTGGCTGGTTTTACGAAACTTTGTTAAGAATTGAGCCACCAACAAACACGAATGGACACGAAAATTTATTAGTCCACCAATAAATATAAATGGACACAGGTATTTCTAAAAAAATTAATCCGCCCTACTTTGTGTTTATTGGTGGATAAATTTTCTTTCCTTTTCGTGCTTTTTCGGGTCCTTTCGTGGCTAATAAATTTATGAAAGATTCAAAATTAAATCGTCGAAATTTTTTGAAAGCTTCTGCGGTTGGCGTTACCGCTTTGACAACAGCGAATAATTTTTTTGCAGAAGAGTTAATCGCTTTACCAAGTGAATCGGGCAGACAAATAATTGAGCTGAATCACGGTTGGCTTTATAACGAAAAATTTATGTCTGAATCAATTCAGCCAAAATTCAATGATAAATCTTTTACCGTCGTCAACATTCCGCACACTAATAAAGTGATGCCGTTGAACGGTTTTGACGAACAGGACTATTGTTTCGTTTCAATTTACCGCAAGAAATTTATTTTGCCGAAAGGTATTGAGAATAAACGTGTTTTCATTGATTTCGGCGGCGTGATGACGGCAGCGAAAGTTTATTTGAACGGTCAACTTATTGGCGAAAACAAAGGCGGTTACAACGATTTTAGTTTTGAATTGACCAAATTTTTGAATTGGAAAGGCGAAAATGTTTTGGCGGTTGAGGTTGATTCGACCGAACGCAAAGACATTCCGCCGTTTGGAAATTTGATTGATTATTTGACCTTTGGCGGGATTTATCGGGATGTTCAGTTGCGGATTGTAAATCAAACATTCATCGAAAATGTTTTTGCTAAACCTGTTGATGTTTTGATGAGTGATAAGAAACTGAATATAAAGGTGTATTTGAAGGGCGACACTAAAAATTTGAAAGTAACTGCTACTTTATATGACGGCGAAAAAGGAAGCGAAACTTCATTAAGTAATTTTTCCGGAAATATTGCTGATCTTAGTCTCACCAAATTAAATAATTTTAAACTTTGGGATGTTGATTATCCAAAGCGTTACGAACTAGATATTAAGTTGTCTAATGGTAAAGAAACGATTGATATTTATAATTTGTGGTTTGGTTTCCGCGAAGCAAAATTCACGCCCGCAGGTTTTTTCTTAAACGGTAAACATTTGAAATTACGCGGTTTGAATCGTCATCAAACATTTCCTTGGGTTGGACAAGCAATGCCTGCGAGAGTTCAAAAACGCGACGCTTGGATTCTGAAAAAAGAACTCAAAACAAACATCGTCCGCACTTCGCATTATATGAATTCCCCGCATTTTCTTGATGCTTGCGACGAATACGGCTTGCTCGTTTTGGAAGAAATTCCGGGTTGGCAGCATATTGGTGACAAGGCTTGGCAGGATTTGTCCGTCCGCGATGTCGAAGCGATGATAAAACGCGATTGGAATCATCCTTCGATAATTTTGTGGGGCGTTCGCATCAATGAATCGGGCGATAATCACGATTTTTACACACGCACTAACGCTACCGCCAAAGCACTTGATGATTCGCGGCAAATCGGCGGCATCCGCAATAAATACGATTCGGAATTGCTGGAAGACGTTTTCACGATGAACGATTTTCGTTTTCCGCTCCGTCCGCCGAATTATCCGCTTTACCTTAACACCGAACACAACGGGCATATGTATCCGACCAAGCGTTTTGATAATGTTGAAAGGATTCGGGAACACACGCACCGCCACGCACGCTATCACGATATGCTCGCTTCGGACGCGAAATTTGCAGGCGGACTCGCCTGGTGTGCGTTCGATTACACCACGCATTCGTATTTTGGCTCAGGCGACAGAATTTGCTATCACGGCGTTTCGGACATTTTCCGCATTCCCAAACCCGCGGCGGGATTTTATAAATCGCAATGCGAACCAAGCGAAGAAATTGTGATTGAACCTGCCTTTGATTGGGCGACAGGTGACGAAGGCGATTTTTTCAAAGACGCTTTGATTTGTTCAAACTGTGAGAAATTGAAGGTTTATTTATCCGACACTTTGCTAGAAGAAATCGAACCTGACCGCAAAACTTATCCGAATTTGAAATATCCGCCATTTGTCATTAACGTAAAACCAAAATTGATAGACAAATGGGGCGTTTTGAAAATCGAAGGCTATATCGGAGGAAAATTGGTCGGAATTCGTCAAATGTCGGGCAAAGGTGTTGAGAAAAAATTTCTGGCAACTGCCGATGATAAAGAATTAAATGCGGATGGAATTGATATGACCCGGGTTGTTTTCTGCGTGACGGATGAATTTGAAAATACGCTTCCGTTTGCTTTTGGGGTAGTATCCTTTTCGATTGAAAACGGCGAAATTGTTGGTGATAATCCGTCTGTTTTAATCGGTGGTGCCGCCGCGATTTGGGTAAAATCAACGCAAAAAGCCGGAATACTTCGCTTAACAGCAAAGCATCCACGGCTCGGTTCAAAAATTATTGAAATTACGACAAAATCAGTTTTTCCAACAACCTGATTCTGGTTTTGATGTTGCTACTTCAACAAATCTGGTTTTATAGGTTTGGGCAAAAGTTGTGACGTTGTAATTAATCTTTTTCACCACCGAACAATAAAATTCGGTCTTTTGAACTTTTTCCAACAAAAAGCTCATGGCATTTGTTTCGCCCCAATATTCGCGGTTTTCCCAAACTTCAACCGGGGTTCCACCCATTTTACTGGCTATTTCAATTAACCTTTGATCTTTGGTGTTATAACCATTGGTCAAAAGAATTTTGTTGTAATCTGGAATCAATTTGTTTTGTAGTTGAAAAGTCGCACGGTTGGTATTGTAAGTCATATTAACATGACCAAATTCGTGCATAAATTTTGTGGCAGCTAAAGTTTCATTGCTAATTTCGCCCGGAATATTAAATTCGGCAATCGAATTCATAACCGGAAAATAAACAGGACTAGGAAAACCTTTATCTAATTTTAAACCTAAAGTAATGGTTGCTCCGACTAAATCACCCTGATCGTTCCATTCATATTCTCCGGTTCCGGCTCCCTGGTTTTCTTTATCCGAAACAGTAATTTTCAGAACAAAATTTTTATTGGCTGCATATTTATCCCATTGGGTGCGGCCAAAAGGAGTTGAAAGGAGTTCATTTTTCCATTTTTGATAACGCTCTTGATATTTGACAGGGATGTTTTCAACAATTCCACCATCGGTCGGAGTTTTTACAATCCGATCATTATCGGTCGGAATTACATTTCGATGATAATCAGTGGTTTTTGCCACGCCGGAAATTACAATGATTAACATTGAAATTAACAAAAAAGAAATACGGGAAATGGATAAGATTTCCATTAAGAAAAGCCTCCTAGTTTATTAATTTTTCTTACTGCAAATTCTAATTTTTTTAATGAATTATCAGTCCCAAGTTAATAATTTGTCCGTATTATAATACATTTTAAGAAAAAAAATAACCCTTAAATTTCTTTCAATACATTTATATTCAGATTTTCGACTTTTACTTTCCAATTTTTGCCGGGAAACCCCGGATTTGCTTTGGTTGGAGCATTTTTCCAGCCGCCTGCCATCATTGCAATTGCATATAAGAGTCCACCATTTCCGGGTAAATAAAGAGGTAAATTGGCTCGTTGATAGTTATGACCGTTGACTGCGTAGCCATTTTTGGGAGTATCAAGCAATAGTGCATCAATTGCGATTTCTCCTTCGCCAAGTTTGGCTGCCGTCATGGCCGTCATCGGATAATCCCAGCCCCAGGTGTCCGCCCAATTCCATTCCTTCATTACTTTTTTGAGTGTCCGCCGCATTGTTTCCTTATCCACCAGCTCGCCATTTAAAATTCCATAGGCGGCAAGCATTGATGGATGATCAATATTGCGTTCCGTAAAAGTTTGCGGGCAATTTTCGTGAGCTAAATAGACACCATCTTTTTCGGGAAGTTTAGAAAGTTTGCTGACAATCTCATCCCATTTTGCTTCACGCTTTAATCCCAAACGTTCACGCCATTGATTGGCTTTTTTGAGTCCATAACGCCAATATTCCAATTCATAAGTTGGATTCCACGTTTCCTTGGCAGGATGATTTTCCTGAGCAGGAATAACCGGAGGTCCCAAAATATATCGATTGGTTTTGGAATCAAAAACAGCAAAGTCTGCCATAAAAATTGCGCTTTGTTCGACAATTTGTTGGAATTTTTTAAGTGTCGTTTTGGTTGGTTTGGTCAAATAGACCAGTTCCGCATAAAAAATCGGATGCGGCTGCTGCCAAATTAATAATGGACCGATCGGTGAAGGGGCATCCCGACCTTCGGGTTCGGTCATTTTAGCCCAACGAGCCCCATTGTAGCCTTGTTGTTTTGCTCTTTCGCAGGCTGAAGGCAATACTTTGTTATACCAATTCAAACTTTTTTCTAACAACGGCAGACGATTCCATAAAGCAAAGTGCGCGGCGTGCCACCAATGCATTTCAAGATGAAATTTTCCATACCAACTGTTTGTAGTTAGCCCAGTTTCTTGTGGAGGAAGCGAACCTGAACAATTTATCGCGGTAAGATATTGGGATAAAACGATTCTCCGTTCCAGTTCTTTGGCGCGGGAATCGTTGCTTTCAATTAATTCAACTGCGCCGCCCGTTTGCCAAAAGTTTTTCCAATATTTTTCAGAAGTCGTAAGGGTTAATTTCGGTGAAGTAATGGTTGTAATATTTACTTTTGCTTGATTAATAAATTGGACGGCAAAATTTAATGAATTTTCACTTCCTCTAAGGATAAATTTATGGTCTTTTTCTAAGTCAAATTTGGCGTTTCCATCCCAACCGATCCCGATTGAATATTCATCATTATCTAATTTGCGAAAAATACGCATTAAATTGGCAGAATAACCGCTATGAGAGGAAAAATGTTTGTCGTTGGAATTCCAATCAGCCGCGTGCATATCAGGGGAACCATATGGAAATTCAAATTTTACCGCGAGATTTCCATTTGAAATCAATTCCGAATCAATAGAAACCGCCAATAAATCTTTAGTAGGGTGTGCACAAGTTTTAACCGATACGCTTTTTCCTTCAAATTCAAATTTGCTGGAAATAACACCTGTCCATAGGTCAAGTTTTTGCTCGATATTAGTTATATCTTGTGGTTTTGCTTCCTTACCATCAGATTTTAGAAGTCTCAAACCGATTTGTCCGAGATGAAGACGATGCGGATTTTGCCGAAGCCAATCGAATAATTCTTTTTGATCGGTGGAACTGCTCTGATAACCAACTTTTCTTCCGTAAGTGTCATACTCAGATAGTTTTAAGTCCTTTCCAACTAAATTAGCAGGGCGGGGGATTGTGTGCCAACCCCATTGACTCATTGTGCAAAGAGGAAATTTTTCCCGATAAAGCTCAGGAAAGGTTTGTAAACCCGTGGCATCACAGGTAAAAGCAAATTCACCATTTCCGACAGACAATGGCGACATTATTTCAAAGTTTTTGAGAACCGGATTATGTCTGCTAACCAAAACAAAACGGTTAATTTTGTTGTTGTTCGGTTGTGCTTTAATTTCCAAACCGGTAAGAGCACTAACAGCAGCTATTGTTCCTAAAAATTCTCTTCTTGTAAATTTTGATTTACCCATTTTTTTTTATTTTTTTAGTGTGAAAAAGAATTAATCACAGATGATTTTTTAATTATGATGTGTAATTTTTAATTTATTACGCGTTACTTTTAAATTATTACGTATGCTTTTCTATTTGGCATGCGTAACTTTTTGTTTAGGAAGTGAATTTTGTGATTTGGGAAACGTAATAAATTGTTTTTTACCGTTGATTTTAAAATTATTAAGGTCATTTTTTAATTTATTACGCCTAATTAATAGTTTTTCACCCTTAATAAATTAAGGATCAATCCTTAAATACTTATTTAAAACCTTTATTTTGACTTATTTAGTAAAATTATTTTTCCTAAAACTGTTATTTTTACTTCAAATTATTTTATTAAACTTGAACGTAACAGTATTGTTTTCTCAAGAATCAAAATTTGTTTTAATATTCATCTGGAAAAATTAACAATTAAGCAAAATTTATTTAGCCTCAACCACAAATTCTGAAATTTTACTGATGCTTTTGCCTTTATCCGAGAGGTATTTATCAATCTTCAGTTTAGAAAGCCCGCGTAAACCTCCAATTACAATTTCGGCATTAAATAAAGCTCCGGCGGGAGTTGAATGGGTTCTTTTATCACCAAAAAATGTTTCAACCTTTTCCATTCCGGCTTTTTCAAATTCAATTGCAATCATTTCATTAAGGTTAATAAAAGATGCTCCGGTGGCCTTAGCAGCGTTGGCAGTCCATTTAACAAAAGTTTCGCTTTCTTTGCGGATAATTTTACCCGTATCCCAATCTTTGTGTGGAACCATTGAGCAAAAAATTACGGTTGCGCCTTTTGCTTTTGCATCGTTTCCGTATTTTCTCATATACCAGCCAAATGAATGAACCGTTTCAGTTTTTCCATCGGTTCTGGTAACTTCTGCGGTTTCATCCCCTTCACTGTGCAAAGCAGGTCGATCTTTGGCAGCAGGGTCGTCATATTTCCCAACATCATTATGACCAAATTGGATGATAATAAAATCACCCTTTTTTACTTCGGAAAGAACTTTTTCCCAACGTCCTTCATATTGGAAAGTCCGACTGCTTCGTCCGCCGATAGCCCGATTAACTACGTTTATCTTCTCCTGATTAAAAAACTGTCCTAATTCTTGTCCCCAACCTCGCAACGGTGAATTACTTTTAAGAGTTGAATCTCCGACAATAAAAAAAGTTGGCAATTTCGGGTTAAGAATCTTATCGGGTGTATCCTTTGAATCATCTACTACAGAACGAGCATCATCTTTTGTTTGCCCAATAATCGTTGACAACCCTAAAATTAAAAAAACAATCAGGTAAAGCAAAAAACACTTTTTCATATTATTTAGTTTTGGCAAGTTCCACGGCGTAAATATGTGTTGGTCCCAACATATTGGAGCGAAAAACTATCCATTTACCGTCCGGAGTAAATGTTCCGTTTGGTTCAAGCGAATAATCGTGTTTTTCTAAATTAACCAGCTTTTCGGAAATAAATTTACCGTCTTTTGGAGTAAATAAATACATAAATTGTCCATTATCACCCTTAGCAACACTGTTTGGACCGCCTCCGTCACCAGAAAAAATCTTTCCATCAGGAGAAACATTGAAATGCACCGACCATTCACGTTTGGTCAAACTATATTTGATTGATTTTCCGGTCTTAATTTCATAACCGCCAAGCCAAAAGACCTGTGATTTAGGAGTTTGAAGGTCGTAATAAATCCATTTACCATCTTCACTAAAAAATTCATGCCCCCAAATTTCCATATCCATTGTTCTTTCGTGAATAGCTTTCAAACCGCTTCCATCGGTGTGGATGATCCAGGTTCGATTAACCTTATGCCATGGTCCTTCATGACAAAACATCATTAAAGTCGGGTCCGTTGGAGAAAATTGAACATGATTTAACCAATCTGTCGCAGGATGAAAAAATTTAAGTTCACCTGTTTTGATGTTTATGGTATAAAGCGACATCGGAATTTTGGCGGCTAAACGTCTTTCCATCATATCGCCTTTGCCCGGATAGGAATCCCGTGCAATTTCCGGTGTTGGTGATGCATTTGGTTGGGGTGTTGCCGGAGTCGGGGTGGGCGTTGGTGCCTGGGGGGGACGGGGTCGAAATTCCTCTGGAACTTCTCCAGTTGTGGCACTGCCGCCCAAAAGTGTTTCATCCGCATTAACTGCAAAACCGGAGCCGCCGCGAATTTTATCAGTCTTGGTAATTAAACGAGTTTCCTTGGTATCAATGTTGGTTTCATAAATTTCATCGCCTTTGGTATAAAAAACCTTATGAGTTTTTCTACCGACGATTACATTACCAGCTCTGCCCTGAACAATTTCCTCGATCTTTTTGGTTTTAAAGTCATAGGTTGAAAGTCCATGCCGAGTTGAAAAAACTAATTTCTCTCCAGCATAACCGTTTTGATGAAAGTAAAAAGAAGAACTTCCGTTTTCCTCGGAAATACGGATAATTTTGTGTCCGGTGTCCTTGTCAATCCATTCTTTGGGCAATTCGGATTGTGCAAATAATGTATTAACAAAAAGTAAAATGGCGAAAAATATAAAGTAAAATGTTTTCATAAAAAAGGAAAAGGAATTAGTAAGCGCAATCACTCGAGCTAACTAATTCCTTTGTCAAACGAAAAAGTTCAATTTAGAAAATGAACTTTATTCCAAGTTGTGCTCTTCTAGCGTAATTATCCTGAGTTGCAGTGCTAATCGGAATAGTTCCAAACGAAGAGTTTTGTGGATTAGTTTGCGGGGCAACTAAATACGGTTCATTGAAAGCATTAAATAATTCCAAAGACAAACGTATTTTCATTGTTTCGCTGAAACTAATATCCTTTAAGAACGAAAGATCCATTTGGTTAATATTATCTCTTCTGACATCACTAAATCTTAATGGTAATGTGCGAAGATGGCTCAGGGGTTGTGCCAAAGTTGCAGTAGAATTGAAAACACTGGTAAAACCAGAAGTATCAAACCAGGCTGTGTTATTTTCACTCTTGATACCGATTCTTGTTCCATTATAAAAAGCATCCGTTCCAAAGGACACAGGGAATCCAACTTGATAGGCAAAAACACCACCCATTTTCCAACCGCCAATTACTGCATTACCAACACGACCAACTCCGTTAGCAAACCTCATTCCCTTACCAAAAGGAAGTTGGTAGGTAAAGTTGAATGACAAACGATGCGGAGTATCCTGATCACCAATCATCTTTGTTGGTCGAGCATCTCCTGCATTTAAGAATTCAGTTGCCTGAATCCATTTTGAGAACGTATAACTCATCTGAGCCTGGAATCCCTGGGTCAACCGTTTGGACAATGTAAATTGTCCGGAATTATACCAGGATTTGCCATCATTGACAGTGGTATTGATGTCACCAAATGCCGAAAAAGGTCGGAGGAAATTTGTCAAAGAAAAGTTTGCCGCTGTGGCAAAACTTGTTCCCGCAAATTCAGAACGACCCAAAAATGGATTTACAACGCTGGTTGAAAGTTTTGTATTGTTTGCTATTTGTGCCGCTGATCTTGAATTATCGGTGCTCAAATATTGACTTGGCAAAGCATTGATATTTCTTCCAATTTCAATATCCCATCCATAATTCCCAACATACATCGCTTCCATATAAATTCCCCAGGGCAATTCTCTTTGGAAACCTATCTGATAACGTGCCTGTTTTGAAACTTTAGGATTTGGATTAAAGAAAGTAATTGCTCCGCCTAAACCGGCCGTCGCACCCTGAGCAACACCCAATGGTTCAAGAATAGTGGTGGTAGAAAAACCCAGATCCATTAACTGTGGAATGGGAGAAGCACCAGCCACTCCGCCGACTGTTGTTAATGCTACTGTTGTTGATCGGGAAAACCCTGCACCCTGAATAACGTCACCCCGTCTTTGCCCTAAGAATCCGGCAAACATTCCAAATCCACCCCGCACAACTGTTTTGTCATCATATTGATAGGCAAAACCGACTCTTGGTAAAAAGGTTCCTTTAGGAGTTTTATAACCGCCGCGATTGTTTGCGTCAGCAAATATCAAACGTCCTTTAACATTAAATGAACTGGCGGCAAATGGATTTCCATCGTATCCGTTAAAAGGGTTAGCCGTAATTCGGGCACGGGCGGCATCCTGAGCGTCTTGATGAACGTAATTCTGATCAAAACCGATAATACTTTTGTTGTTTCTTTCGATTAAAGGGGTTTCAACCTCGTAACGTAACCCTAAGTTTAAAGTAAGTTTTGATTTTATTTTCCAGTCATCCTGAACAAAGTAACCATACGTTTTTGAATATTCGGAGTAGTCTGCTCTTCGTTGAATGGTCAATGTAGTTGGTAATCCAAGCAAAAATGCTGCAAAAGCCTGCATCCCTTCTGGATCGGTTTCCGTAACATTGCTTTGCCTTCTGACATAGGTATTGTTAAATGTGAATTGCCCGGTTTGATCATTACTGGCGAAGACATCATCTTCCCGATAAATTCTCAATTCTGCCCCAAACTTCATTGAATGTTTACTAAAAGTTTTATTCAATGTGACTGATGGAGCATGAGTTGTCGTTGGCCGAAATTCATTACTAAACCCATTATCAATCATGTTACTGCCGGAACCGCCAGAAAATGTAAATCTTGGAAAGCGGCGAACAAAATCTGAAACCAGCGAGTTATACGAAGAAGCAAATCCTAATCTTGTTAAATCAAAACCTTGGGCATCTTTCTCTTGATCTTGCCATCTGATAAATCTGTTATATCCATATTTGACATTCAAAACGGTTGAGCCGTTAAAAATATGAACATCATCAATCACTCCTTGTCGTGAAGCAAAAATAAAGTTTGTCCCAGTAGCTTCCGAACCAAGGTATTCGCCGTAAACACTTGTTCGGTCATATCTGCTGCCTCTGACAAACAAGCGGTTTTTGCTGGTTAGGTTTTGATCAACTCTAAAAGTCCAATTTCTATAAGGACTAGTGGCTTCCGTCAAAGTTGCATCGCTGAGATTGCCCGTTACTTTATTACTTCCAGTCGCCGTGGTCTTTGGTGGTCCATAAAAACTTAAAATCTTTAATGCCACCGGACTTAATCTATTTGTCGGGATTTGTCCGGTCCATGAAGTTTGTGCTTGCCAAATAGGACTAGCTACGGTTCCAATATTAATTCTACTTGCCGGATCCCAGATGGTTACACCTAAACCGGTAAAATCCCCTCTCCTCATTGCTTCGGTTGGAGTCCAAGCATTACCAATATCGAATCTCGGTCGAGTATCTCTGATTTCTTCGTATCCAAAAAGGAAAAATGATTTGTCTTTCCCATTGTAAAGCCAGGGAAATCTGACTGGACCGCTGATACTGCCACCGTATCGTTTAGATTGGGTATCAACTTTGGCTTGGCCGCGACCTTTTCCGAAGGAATCATTGGCAGCCAAACTTAATGGTTCGTTGTAATAATAACCAGTTCCATGAAGATTATTTGTTCCAGATTTGATACTGATACTGGTGACACCGCCCTCAGTATTACCAAATTGAGCATCAAAAGTTGCCGTTTGGACTTTAAATTCTTGAACAATATCACTTGGAGGAACATAGGAAGCAATTACTTCATTACCGTT
>DAORIL010000134.1:0-12211 GCA_035438525.1 Pyrinomonadaceae bacterium | reverse complement strand
GACATTACCAATTATTGCATCGGAACTTGTATCCAAAAAAAGTTTTTGATGTCCATCACCATCAAATCCGATACCTTTTACGCCATAATCGTGAGTTGAAATAAAATCAATTGGAACATTATTTTTAGTTGTAAAATCAATGGTTTCGGGAACCCAGCCGTTTCCCGCTGTCGCAGGTCCGCCGACCCGATAATTTTTTGAAACTGATTTGATAGCTTTGGCTGAAACTTCAAAAAGTTTGAAATAATCGGTTTGCGTTCCTGACCAAAAAATATCCAGATTCGGTTCGTTCCAAACTTCAAAATACCAGTTTGCAACCTCATTTTCGCCGTAACGGTTTGTCCAATGTTCGACTAATGCTTTGATCAAATTTGCCCATTTTTCGTAATCTTTCGGCGGTGTGATGTTGCCTTTCCACCAAAAAATCGTTTTGTTTCCGCTTGCCAATTTTTCGGGCATAAACCCAAATTCGACAAATGGTTTCATCCCTTTTTGCAAAATTGCGTCGTAAAGCGCATCAACATATTGAAAATTATATTTT
Organism: Pyrinomonadaceae bacterium; assembly: GCA_035438525.1. GTDB lineage: Bacteria > Acidobacteriota > Blastocatellia > Pyrinomonadales > Pyrinomonadaceae > JAIBCC01. Next base: position 11,670 of record DAORIL010000134.1, on the reverse strand, counting down.
GGAACGCCATTTTTGTCTTCGGAATAAACTCCCATTTCGTCTTGCAAAAGACCGTGAAAACGAATGTATTCAAAACCGCAGTCACGCCGAACAGTTTCAAATTGGGCTTGCCAATCTGCACGTAAACTTTCGGCAGCGCGACCTGCACCTACAGTTTCCCGAAAAAATTTATTGTGTTTTCCTTTAATTGTGGTGTAATCAGAAACAATTGTTCGTTTTACTAAGGGAGTTTGCGCTATGGTTAAAGTGGAAATTATCACCGTTAAAATAAACGGGAATATACAAATTCGAAGTAAATTTTTGAAATAAATACTTTTCATTTAGAAAATTTGGTTTTTGAATTAAGAGTTTACGCCAGAAGCTAAAAATCCGCCATCAACCGCAATACTTTGTCCGGTAATAAAAGAAGCCGCATCCGATGCCAAAAAAACTGCTGCTCCAATTAGTTCTTCAGCTTTTCCGAATCTTTTCATCGGAGTTCGCATCAGCAATTCTTTTCCGCGTTCCGAATTATCCAGCAAATCTGCATTCAAATCCGTCCGAAAAACTCCAGGAACAATCGCGTTGACATTGATTCCGTCTTTTGCCCATTCCGAACCGAGGCTTTTGGTCAAAGCTAAAACGCCTGCTTTGGAAACACCATAAGCCGTAACTTCGTGAAATGCAACAAAGGACGAAAGGGAAGCGATGTTAATAATTCGACCATTTCCGCTTTTTTTGAGCGGTTCATAAAAAGCCTGACAAGCCCGTAACATTCCCGTTAGATTTGCGTCTAAAATTTTGTTCCAATCTTCGTCGGTAACTTCAACTGTTGGTTTTCGAGCCGTAATTCCTGCCGCATTTACTAAAATATCAACTCTGCCAAAATGTTCGGAAACTATTTTGCATAAAGCATTTATTGAATCTCGACTTGAAACATCTACAGTTGTTTCTAGAGTTTCATTTCCTAATTCTTTTATTTCCTCGCAAACTTCCTTAACTAAATTTTCGCGTCTGCCCGTGGGAACAACATTTGCGCCCGAATTTGCTAATCCAACCGCAATTGAGCGTCCCAATCCCGAAGTTGCACCAATCACCACGGCTACTCTTCCAGTTAAATCAGTTATGTTTATTGCCATTATTTTCCGCAGCTACTTTTGTGATTAAAGGCTTTATCCAATTTTGAAAATTACCCGAGAATAGTCTGCTTACATCCCGTTCAATGTCTTTTTTAGTGACCAAACGTCCGGCGTTAAATAACTGTTCGTAACTCACAAACAGCGCATCGGCAATTATTTTCCTTGAATGTTTCCATTTGTAAATAAGTTGTTCAAGCACCCGCGCGTCCGAATGTTGTGGAATAAAACTGGTTCCGAGCAGTTCGAGTCGCTCACGGGTGATTTCAGAAATTATTGAAGGATTATTTAAAAACCACCAACATCCAAACGGCATCAGATTACTGAATTTACGGGCGGAAACGCATAATTCGTGTTGATTTTCGCGGGAAAGAAAAGTGGCTAAAAAACGGACATCGGGACTTTCTGCACAAAGTTTTTCGAGTGATTTAACATCTGCTCTGCCAACTCCGTCACCAGCCACCCGCAAAGCAGGATTGACACTCCGGCGAACTCCGATCATCAGCGCAAAGGGTAAATCGTATTCCTCAGCAATTGGTAAAACTACCTTTTGAATCAATTGGTTACGGGTATCATTTTCAAAATAGCTAAAATCATCAGGGAGCGAAACAGCCATATACAGCGGTTTCATTTTGTTAATCCATTTGTCCAGAAAACGGCGGGTTTCACGGATTGTTTTGTCATTTAACTTTTCATCAACTGCAAATCCGGCTTTCTTAATTTCGCCCGAAGCAGTTTTCCAATTATTAAGTAATCTGTCCATTCTGAGGGCAGCATGAAATTTTTTATGCAATCCAACTTCACTATTCCAAATTTCGGTTTCTTCTGTATCAAACGGATCATTGGTCATAATGACCTCACTAACTCCAGAAATCTCAAAGATACGCGAAACATATTCGGTAATATTTTGCTCTTTAAAGAAATTACGAATTTCCTCTAAATCGGTAGTATTTGGATTGATTCCCAGTTCATTTAAAATTGTAATTACTCCAATCGAAGCCTCAGAAAGCGGTGTATTTTCAACAAATAAAGTTTGCCAAACAAGTTCAGCGCGTTCCGTTTTAGTTAATTGCCAAAATTTTTCAGGTTTAATATTAGCAAAGCGGAACATTTCTGCAACCAAATAATGATAGGTCAATAACTCATCAATCCCGTATAAATTGAGTTTTTCAAATTCGGGCGCATAAAGATGCGTGTGAATATCAATTACCGGCGTTTGGTTGACAACATCTGCAATATTTTTGCGAAGCGTTGCTTTGTCGGCTAAATGGACTGTTTTATAATTTCCGTTTTCAGTGATGTCGTGTATCATTTGTCACCTTTCCTCTTTATCAGGAAATTCTATTTATGATTTTCGTCAAAATTTCCAATTCCTCGGGCAAAATCGTCAAGTAAATCAATTTTTTTATACTCTTCCAAAGTTTTTTGTGGTTTTTCGACTCCATTAGGCAGAGGAAGTTTAGACAAGGATTGAAAATAACTTAAACTGGCATCTTTCCACCAGATCGCATCGCGTTCCTGAATAGCTAACTTTTTTGCGATTGCTGCGTAACGTTCGTTATCAATTATGCCTTTCATTTTCTCCCAATCTTTTCGAGTCCGACGTGCCCAATTAACGCCTTCCTGATAATGCAAAGCCAGTTCAACCCACAATGTTTTGCCGGATTTCATTTTATAATCCCACGGAACATGTTGAAACCAAAGGAGATATTTTTCGGGGATAGTTTTCAAATTTGAAAACTCATCACGAACGGCAGGGAAGTATTGGCTGACGGTATTGCTGCCTTTTTTTGTCCGGTCAAACCCGATTCCTTTTTCATCTGCTTTGTTGTAATAAGTCGGATTCCAATCGTCACGGCTGTAAGTATTCCACCAAGGGGCGGGTCCGTAGTGATGTCCGCCCCACATTTGATGATGTAACCCAAGCGGAGTCATATAATTAACTAATTCATTGTGAGATTCAAGGAGAATTTTTGTAATTAGAGCAACTGATTTTGGCTGACGGGTTAAAGTCATTTTTGTCCATTCATCAGCGATTTGGCGCGAAGTAATTTCGTGATTCCACGCCAAACGCCCAAACGCATACCAATTCGCTTGCAAAAAATCGTAACCTGTCCAATTTCTATCAGTTCCTGTATTGGCAACTCCGGCAATTCCTGTCATTTTCTGCTTAAAAAGGCTTCCGTCAGCAACTTTGGCTACCGTTGAACCTTTTCCTTTGGCAAAAGTATCTGCCTCTAAAACCTCGCGCCACATATCCGCGAGAAAAACCAAATGATTTGAAAAGCCAAGATATTCCTGGGTAATTTGAAATTCGGGCATCAAGTTTGTTTTCGGCATTGCCCCGAAAAGCGGATGAAATGGTTCGCGTGGTTGAAAATCAATCGGACCATTTTTTGCCTGCAAAAGCACATTTGGCGCAAATTTTCCGTCAAAAGGTTGCAGATTTTCGTAAGCCGCGCCCGCCCGGTCGTAACCGGGTTTCATATCATAAACAAACGCCCGCCAAATCACGATTCCGCCAAAAGGTTTGAGAGCTTCCGCCATCATATTTGCGCCGTCAACGTGATTGCGGTCGTAGGTTCTCGGTCCGGGTTGCCCTTCGCTGTTTGCCTTGACTAGAAAACCGCCGAAATCTGGAATGACTTGGTAAATTTCGGCGGTTTTTTGTTTCCACCAGTCTTTTACGCCTTGGTCAAACGGGTCTGCGGTTTTTAACCCGCCCAACTCCATCGGCGCAGAAAATCTGGCGGAAAGATAAACTTTAATTCCGTATGGACGAAAAACATTGGCAATTGCGGCTACTTTTTTCAAATATTCGGGCGTTAAAATTTGAGCATTGGCATTGACATTGTTTAAGGAAACGGCGTTGATACCGATTGAAGCATTGGTGCGGGCATAATCACGATAGCGTGGGTCAACTTTGTCCGGTAGTTCCGCCCAGTTCCAAAGGGATTTTCCGGCATAACCACGCTCGATTGAACCATCCAAATTATCCCAATGATTTAACATCCGCAGTTGGATTTTCGGCTTTTCGATTATGTTCAAATTGGAAATTGGTTGCAGAGTTTGCAGTAAACGCAAAAAGTGGAATGTTCCGTAAAGCGTTCCGATTTCTGTATTTGCAACAATTGCAATAACTTTTTGACCATCAATTGAAACCGTTTGAATCAAAAATCCATCATTGCCAAGATTTGATAAGGGCAACTTTAACTTTGAAAATGGAGTAAAGGTTTGAGGTGTTCCAACTACAACTGCTCCCGTATTTGCAATATTGTAGTTTGGAATTTTTTTGCTTAATAGTCCATTTAAACCATTTTTCAATTCTTCACGAATTGTCTCGGAAGTTTCAGATTTTCCACCGACAACGATTGATTTAATTTGTTGTTGATAAATTTTAGCGTTTTGTTGGGGTAAAGCATCGTATCTTAGCCACAACCGATAACCATCTTCAGCAAAGGCGGTTGAAATAAACAGAAAAACCACCAATAAAATCAATAATATTTTTGCCTTTTTACTTTTCACTTTTGCCTTTTACTTCCCTTGGTAAATTTTCTGCACAAAATCCGGCGGTTGCGGAGTTTCAAATCTTTTTCCCAGACTAAATGCCCAATGACCAAGCCAATCAGAAGTCGGCACATATTTGTCGGGAAAACGGTAAATTTCATCTTTCAATGCTTCTTCGACCGTTATAAATTGATAGCCTTTATCTTTGTAAATTTGCACCAGAGCCTCAAAATTATCACCATTTAATTCGTTGGCGTGGAGCAATAAAATATGTTTGATATTGTGCCCGAACAATTCCTTAGAAATCTTTTCAGCCGAATCAATTTTCAACCCGACGAACTTCAAATATTCGTCAGTTACCAGTTTTTGTAACGCTTTATCCTTTTCTTTCAATGATTTAGTATAAGCCGCCAAAAACATCCAATCCATCGTATCCATCGTAATTGGAACGGCTTTGTAACCGCGTTCACCAATAAATTTTTCAAACGAAACTTCAAGTTCGCGGGTATTTCCCATTTGCAAAAACGGATGACGGAAATATCTGGGTTTATTGGGTTTCAACAACATTTTCGTGACAGAATCACCGCGAATAAAATCGTCTTCGTAATTTGCCAGAGATGCGTCTTTGAAACCCAAATGAGAATAAGTGTGGTTGCCAAGTTCGACTCCGCCATCAATCCACATTTTCAAAACTGCAATTCGCGCATCGGTTTCATTTGGCGCATAAAGCAACGATTCATTGACAAAACCGACCATCGGAATTTGATTTTTTTTCAAGACGGTCAAAAGATTTTCGGTCATTTTGTTTAATCTTTTGATTTCAATTGAAGGTCCATTGAGCGGCAAATCGTCAATCGTAAAGGCAATCTGTTTGGTTTGCGCCGAAACATTAAAAATACAGAACAAAATAATTGGAAAAGTTAAAAGTTTTTTCAGCATATTAGTGATACCGATACAATTTTACCTTTTGAATCGAAAATTTGCCTGTCTCCAAACGAATATGTCGCCCTTGATGTGTTTGGTCGCCATTGAGCCAACGTCCGCCGACCCATTTTCCGTTCTCAAAATTTCCTTCTTGCGCGGACAGAATTCCGACAATCGGTTCGCCGGGACTGTTGGCTTCAAAGACGGTCACAAAACCACTTCCGACAATTAGAAACTCATCTTTTCCGAGTGCAATAATTAAACCGCCCGATGGCGGAACTACTGTATTTGGAACATTTGCAGCTCTTTCATAAGTTACATTCAGACTATAACCGTTAAAAAAAAACTTTTGGGGCACTCGTTGTTCGACTGTTTCCGCCAGAACTCCGATCATTTTGTCTTTACCTTGATTTTCAATCAGCAATGGTTCTAATTGCCGCAAAATATCGTAACTTTCGGTTAGGATTTTATTGTTTGTTTCCTCGCCATTTTCAATTGAGAATGGACTAAAACCAATTGAATCGTGTGCTCCTGCTGCATACAAAGCATTGACTCCGCTCAAGTTATTGAACTGAATTTCGGGAATAAAAACAGGATTCCCTGCACGATCATATTTTCTTGTCCAATCGGCAACATTCGGAAAATAAATATCGGGTGACAGAAAGTCAATTTTAGGTGCGCCTGCTCGCCAAACGTCCATCAAATGCGGAAGCGGTCCGGCGCTCGGATATTGTCCGGGTTGATAATTTGGACGAATTAAAGCCGCATTAACGTTCATCGGCAACGGATATTCGGCTTTTCCTGCTTCGGCAACGCGATTTGTATATTTGGCAAAATACCAAGCCATAAAAATTTCTTCCGTCCAAACACTTTTCCCAAAAATTTCTTCCCAGATTCCGTTAGTTTTAAAACCGTTTGCCGCCCAAATTTCACGAAATTCGGGAATCAGTTTTTCCCGATTTGTAGTTAAATAATTTGTAAATTCAGTAGGAACGGGCGAATTATAAAGTTTGTCAGCGATTTCGCTACGGTCGCGGGAATCGGGAATCATTCCTATTTCGTTTTCAACTTGCACCAAAATTACGGTGTTTTCTTTGCTGTCAATTTCCTTTAAATGCCGCATTAATTCTTGAAAAGCCTTTGCGTCAGCTTTGACATTTTCTTCGCTGAATGGCGACATAATTTCCATTCCTTTGCCGTCACTGCTCTGGGAACGTGGAAAACGCGTTTGATTCATTTTCACCCACGCCGGTGCATAACAGGACATACTATTTTTCCACGAACCGAACCACAACGGAATGACTTTGAGATTGCTTTTCCGTGCATCTCTAATCAAATCATCAATTAACGTCCAATCAAATTTACCCTCTTCCGGCTCGATTAATTCCCAATAAAAGGGAACTAAAACAGCATTAAGATTCATTTTAGCGAGTTTATCCCAAATCGGACGCATATATTCAGCACTCGATGAGCTTGAATTTCCAAGTTCGCCACCACGAATCAAAAACGGTTTGCCGTTGACAATTAGTTGAGTTGCCGTGCCTTGTTTCCTAAGATATGGAATCGTCGATTGTTGAGCAAAAGTATTAAAAGAGCAAATGATTAAAATTGAAAAGATTACGATTCTATAAATATTGACCCGCTTGAACTTATTTGTTTTCATTTGCTTTTAAAAAAAGGGTGTAGTCCGTTAATTTAGAACTACACCCAATCAATTTTACCTAGAAAGTAACCCGGACAGCAAAACGCATATTTCTTTCGCCGGTTCCGGTAGTTGAGGTGATAAATCCAAAGTTAGCATTGTTAATATCCCCTTGTGGATTAGAAAAATTCGCGTGATTAAGGAGATTCAATGCCTCAGCACGGAATTGTAATTTAAAGTTTTCGGTAAAGGTAAAGGTGCGGAACAATCCCATATCAATATTGAAAAAGCCGGGACCGCGAAGGACATTTCTGCCAGCCGTTCCAAATCTTTGGGTTTGACCAGAAGCAATATTAACAATTGAAAATGCACTTCTGTCAAAATATTCCTTACCAGCACCAATTCCACCAAGAATTGCAACAGCGGCTTTAACTTGATCAGGATATTGTCCACTACCAGCCGCATTCAGGTTAAAAGCATTTCCCTGTGTTATTCCAATCGGTGTTCCGCTTTGGATGCTGGCAATTCCGTTCAATTGGAATCCCCCAAGAATTGCACTCAGAGCCCCTTTGCTAACATATTGTTGTCCTTTCCCGAACGGCAAATCATAAACGCCATAGAGTTGCAGGTTATGAGTTCTGTCGTATCCGGCAAGTCCTTTGTTACGTTCTTTTAACGGTAGGTATTGGATTCTCGGTCCGCCATCATTATCAGCATAGTTGATTGCTTTTGACCAGGTATAAGCCATACCAAACAGGGAACTTCCCCAACGACGCTGCAAGGTTGATTGCAATGAGTCGTAAGTTGTATCTCCATACGGTAATATCTCAGTAATATCGGTAGCCAATCCGAATTTGACAAATAAGGGTCGTCCGGCGTTTCCGGTTCCAGGTGCACTGGCATTGATATTAATAAAGCCCATTTGACCCGGGGCACGAGTTCCGACATAACCGATACTTCCTTTAAATTTCCAAGGCAATTGACGTTCAACAATCAAATTAAATGAATGAATGACATTTCGCATCGGAGTTTTGGGATAAGTTGTCGTTCCTGAGTTAGAAGGTAATGCTAAAATTCCCGCATTTAAATTCGGGGCAATGCTGTTATTGATTAAGCCAAGACGCAAAGTCGTGACTGGAATAAAGGCATTAGCATTTGCCGGCATTTCCCAGGCATTGACAACCGGATAGGCGTTTCGAAAATCAATAAAGGGTCGGGGGTCAGAAGATTGTCCGTAACCACCACGGATTACCATTTTTTCGCCCCATTTATAAGCAACACCGAGGCGCGGCAAGAATTTACCTTTGCCTGATGAAGCTCCCGTGTCCTTAGGGATTCCACTCAAACCGCCGGTGATAACCTGACCGGTGTCCGGATCAAACCGATTAATTCCTGTATTATCTTTAGTTGGGAAAGGATATAATTCCCAACGCAAACCGTAGGTCAAAGTTAAATTTCGATTTATTTGCCAATGGTCGCGGGCATAAAGTGCGTAAGTCTTCATATAAACCGAATTGGGATTACGTAACTGGTCAACTTTTCCTGCACGGCTTGGTAAGCCTAGTAAAAATGCCGCCCAGGAATTAAATGCATTAGCAGCCGTTCCGTTCTGTAAAGCTGTGGCGTTACCATTAAAGACAAAAGTTCCGCGAACTGTTTGGAAAGTTCCACCTTGCGGTTGAAAGTGATTGATCTGTTGATCTACATAATCCAATCCAAAACGGAACGAATGTGCACCCTTCAGCCAAGATAAATTGGTTGCCAGTGTGTATTGGTTATCTCTGAAAACAAATGGATTTCCCGTATTCGGATTGCCTAAATTTGCCCAGGTTGTAAATTGGAAAGCAGCAATACCTGCTTGTAATCGGTCAGGTCCATTAGTTCCGGGAATTTTTTGGGTGTTCAAGCTAAAATTATCATCAAGATCATATTCTGCCCCAAGATGCTGACGGGTGTAACCGGCTACAATGTCCATAACCAGATTTGAGTTAAAAGTATAGGTTCCACCGAGGCTAGCTACATAAACTTTGCCGGGAGCAGTTCCCAACTGTCCGCCATTAAGTGCATCACCGCCCGCTTCTCCCATTAAAGGCGGTTCAGTAATTAATGTCGGAGAATAGCTGAAACGTCCCCAAATCTGCATCTTTTCATTCGGGTTAAAATTGATTTTGGTATCAAAATTTGTCCGGTCGAAAAGAGCAGTTCCGTTAGCAACGTAGTTATTCGTAAATCCCGGAAGATTCGGTAACGGCATCAGCTTAATTAATTCGAGAGCCGCAACATCAATCCTATTTAAAGGAATTATATTGTTGGCAAACGGAGTTCTTAATGTCGGGTCGGCATTGGAAGCCGGATCGTAAATGGTTGTTCCGGTGCCGCTAAAATCAACTCCAGCCGCAGTTGGGCGAAGTGTTGCCGGTGCAATTGATACTGTGTTTAATCGGGAAAGCTGCCGTCTCGCGGTTTTTTCGTAATCTACAAAAAAGAATAGTTTATTTTTTCCGCTCCATACTTTTGGACCACCTTCACCAAAATGAGGTGCATAGATCGGACCACCAACTGCAAATCCATATTGAGTTAAAATATCTTTATTTGGTCTGGGAGTTGTTTGAAAATAGTTTCGGGCTTTTCCAAACGAACTATTTGTGTCATAGAGCCAGCCGGATCCGTGAAACTCATTAGTTCCGGATTTAAGACTGACATTGACTGCTGCACCGCCAACTGAACCCTGCTCAGCATCAAAAGAGTTAGTAGCGACATTGACTTCCTGAATGGCTTCGGCGGTCGGAACATACGCAGTATTGGTCGGCAGCCAAGGATAAACTACACTTGCACCGTCAATTCTTGTATTGTTCTGCATCCTGGAAACGCCGTTGACATTAAATGAAATTGCTCTTTGCGGACTTCCTGCTGCTGAGTTCTGTTCACCCGCTGAAACTGATCCAGGAACGATTTGCATCAAACTTTGATAGTTGCGTCCGGCACTTCCTGATAAAGGTAGATTATTTACTTGTCTGGCAGATTGGGTAATACTGACATCTGCCCGGTCAGTTTGAATTAAGTCACTTGAATCGGCGTTAATAGTTATTGTTTCTTTAACTTCGCCTGTCTCAAGTTTTGCATCAAATCTGGTTACCGAGTTGGCATTAACCTGAATGCCGTCTTTTAATGAGGTTTTAAATCCATTGACCGAAATGACAACTTTATAAACTCCGGGTTGCAGATCGTTGAGTAAATATGCGCCTCTATCATCGGTAACAATTGTTTTTGTCACTCCCGTGTTGACGTTGGATACTTCTACTTTTGCGCCCGGAATCACTGCCTCTTTCGGATCCGAAACATTTCCCGTCAATGACCCATATAAAACCTGCGCTGACGTGGGATTAGGCGAAAAAACAAGAACTAAAGCCAAGACAAGCATTAAAGAAATTCCAAGATAATTCGGAATTTGGCTTGTGGTATTTGAACAGTTTTGTGAAACATTAAAATTTGCGCGACTTGGGGCATTTCGGAAAAATTTAGCCTGTTGCACTCCAAGCACGGAAACAATGTTCTTGAAAATTTTTGGTTGACAGAACGAGAAACGAAACATTTTTTTCCTCCTTTAGGATTATGCTGATGGTTTGGATTTGTTTTTGCTTATTTTTTGAACCAGCTAAATCGCTTTGACCAAGCCTTTTATAATTAATTCCTGTGAATTAACTTTTTTGAAACTGCCACATTAATTTGACACAAATTTTACCAGTTTTGCTTAAACTTGATGACTTAGATATTTAGTTCAACTCCACAACAATATATCCAACATTTATTCTTGTCAATAAAAATTTTCATTAGATTGACAAATTTATTTGATTTCTAGAATTTTTTTATTGCCAAAAATGCCTAAATTCTGATAACACAATTAATAAGTAAATGGGTTCTGTTCGGATTGGCTTTTTGTGAGTTTGCCAAAATTGATGTATGTTAGAAATGTGATAAATACTTGTTATAAACGATGCGAAAAATAAATCTTTCAGATTTTCAGATTGCGAAAAGTGAAACTGCACGAGACATTAACCGTCGCATAGTCTTAAACTTAATTCGCACCCGACAACCGATTTCAAGGGCGGATTTGGCTCGTTTAACAGGTTTGCAGCGCAGCACGGTCTCACTAATTATTGAACAATTAATTGAAGAACAGTGGATTACCGAAGGAGCTTTGGGACATCTTCCCCGCGGACGAAAACCACGATTTTTACATCTCAATAATGAACGGGCAGGGATTATTGGAGTAAATGTTCGCCCTAAATTAACAAATATTGCCCTAACGGATTTAAATGCAAATTTTATTACTCAGGACTCGTTACCGACTCACGAAGATCCGGATGATTTTTTACAGGAATTAGCCCAAAGAATTAAAAAATTAGGCGATTCCCATCCGCAAATTTATTGCGAAGGAATTGGGGTCGGAGTTCCTGGATGGGTCGAACGCAAAAATCAAAA
>DAORIL010000133.1:0-12228 GCA_035438525.1 Pyrinomonadaceae bacterium | reverse complement strand
AATCGAAATTCCTTGTGAAATTACGGAAAATATTGCTTGCGGAGTGGTTTCGATTCCGCACGGCTATGGACATGGGGGCAAAGGCGTAAAACTTGATACGGCAAATAATTACGCCGGTGTTTCACTCAATGATTTGACGGATGAAATGGAAATTGACAAATTAACCGGAAACGCGGCTTTGAGCGGGGTGAAAGTGAGAATAGAAACGGTTTAGCTTTAATTTGAGCAAAATAAAAATTTCGTCAATGGAGCAAGTTGGCAGAAAATTAACTTTAATAAATTACTTATAATGAAAGCTAAATTATTCAATCAATTGAGTTTTGCTTTTCTGTTTGTGACTTTTATAACTGTCTCGGTTTTTGCCCAAAAATATCAGGCAAATTGGGAATCGCTCGACAAACGACCTACGCCGGAATGGTTTGGCAAAGCCAAATTCGGCATTTTTATTCATTGGGGATTGTATTCGGTTCCATCATGGGCGACCAATTCTTACGCGGATGGTTTTGGCAGCAATTACGCCGAATGGTATTGGCAACGGCTCTTTGCGCCTAACCTTAAAATTCACAAAGAGTTTGTTGATTTTCATAATAGGGTTTACGGCAAAGACTTTGTTTATCAGCAATTCGCTCCAAAATTTACTGCTGAACTTTTTGAGCCTGAAAAATGGGCGAAAATCTTTAAAAGCTCAGGGGCAAAATATGTTGTTTTAACCAGCAAACATCACGAAGGATTTACCCTCTGGAATGCGCCGCAATCTTGGAATTGGAATTCGGTCGATATTGGTCCAAAGCGGGATTTGGCAGGCGATCTATCTAAAGCGGTAAAAAACGAAGGCTTGCGGATGGGCTTTTATTATTCGCTTTTTGAATGGTTTAATCCGCAATATAAATCGGATGTCAACGGTTATGTTGCGCAACGAATGTTGCCTCAAATGAAGGATCTGGTCACCAAATATAAACCCGATATTATTTGGGCTGATGGCGACTGGGAGCATCCCGCCAAAATCTGGCGAACCGAAGAATTTTCAGCCTGGCTTTTTAACGAATCAGTTTCAAAAGACGAAGTTGTTATCAATGACCGACTCGGCAGCGATACAAAGTCGCAACACGGCAGTTTTCAAACTTCGGAATATGGTGCGGGAAATGTTTCGGGCAATAAACCCTGGGAAGAAACTCGCGGAATCGGTCAATCTTTTGGCTACAACCGCAACGAAAATCTCGAACAATACTCCACGAGTCAGGAATTAATTCACGAATTGATCAGCGTTGTGGCTCGCGGCGGAAATCTGCTTTTGAACATTGGTCCGGCGGCTGATGGAACAATTCCGGTCATTATGCAGCAACGCCTGCAAGACATTGGCGATTGGCTAAATATAAATGGAGAAGCGATTTACGAAACTAAAATTTGGGAAAAAGCTCCGAAAGTTACCAAAGAAACTAACCTCTTTTTCACCCAAAAAGGAAATTCCGTTTATGCCATTACCACCAAATGGAAAAACGAAATTGAGATAAAAAATATTGAAAAACCGAAAAATGTAACGATGCTTGGGTTTAATGGAAAAATTGATTACGTTTATAAAAATAATATTTTAACCATTAAAATGCCGTTGCTGACACCTGACATTATTCCTTGTCAATATGCCTGGGCGTTGAAAATAGATTTATAAATTATCCTCTTTGATACTCGACCACAAAACGTTTGACCGGTTCTTCTTCATCCCCCCACATTTCTTCAAAATGGGTTTGAGTTAATCCGTTTTTCTCAAACTGCGACAGATCTTTTCGTGATAAAGCCCAGGGCAACTCAGGCGGAATCTCATCGTCTTCGCGTCCGCGCGTAACGACAACGAGTTTGCCATTGAATTTAACAAAATTTGAAATTTGGTTTATTACTTCGGAACGTATTTCCAGCGGAAGGGGCTGAATCGTATAGATTTCCAGAACAAAATCAAAAGCCTGATACCATTCTTTGGGAGTGTCAAATAAATCGGCGGTAAAGAATTTTATATTAGTATCCTGATGAAGTTTTTTTGCCCATTCGATGGCAGTTCGGGAAATATCAAAAGCGGTCACGTCAAAATCCAGATCGTGCAAAAAACGCGCATCATCGCCCAGACCGCAACCAACGACCAAAGCTTTTCTGCCATTGCCAAAGAAATTAGTTTTCTTGGCAAATTCAACCAAAAACCGATTTGGTTCAAGATCTGCCCAGGGAATTTTCTCATTATCACCTTCTGCTTCGGCATAAAGCGCATCAAACCAACCCGTTACATCGCCCTTTTCGGCAAATTCGGCGGCTAATTGTTTTGTTCTTTCTCTTACATCCATAGTTTTTTGAGTTTAGGAGGTTCGGGAAGTTTAGGGAAGTTTAGGAAGCAAGAAAGGTTTTTACTTCCGCAACTTCCTAAACCTCCTAAACTATTGGACCATCGGCATCCTTCCACGCTTTCCAACCGCCGGCCATTGACCAAACATTGGTGTAGCCCATTTTTTGGAGCATATCGCCAGCCAGTGCCGAGCGAAATCCGCCGCCACAATATAAAATAAGTTCCGTATCTTTTTCGGGATACTTTCCAACAATATCGCGTTCGATGATCCCGCGTCCCAAATGAACTGCATCTTTGGCGTGTCCTGCTTCAAATTCGTTATCTTCGCGGACATCAATCAAAGCTGCTCCGTCTTTTATCCGTTCTAAAGTTTCATCAACTGAAACCTCTTTAACTCTTGATTTGGCGTCATCTACAACTGCTAAAAATTCTGCTGAATGTATCATTTTTTATTTTCCTTGCAAAAAGATTGTAGGTATTCGTTCTAATACTATTAAAGTTCTAAAAATTGAAAAATACAAACTTAGGAGAATAAATTTACAAATGAAGAAAATTACATTGTTTTTTATGTTGGCTTTTTGCCTGTCAATGGTCGGATGTAGTAAGGATGCAGAAATAAATGCTTTCTTGACTGAGTGGGACACTGTAACCAATGAGATGGTGCAAAAAATCAATACTGGAGATGTTGATGGGGCAAAAACTGTTTTTGATGGTAAAAAAGAAAACCTAAAAACAAAATGGGCAGGGATCAAAGATGCCAAGGGTTTTCAGGTCAGCGCAGACACTAAAAAGAAAATGACTGATAGTGTAACTAAAAATATGTCGGCTTTAACCACCGCAATGACAGCTAATATGGTAAAACTTATGACCGATAAACCAAAAATGGAAAAACTCCAAGCATTGGTCAAAGAATACGGCGAAATTTTCAAATAATTTTGGTAAATAATTTACTCGAAAAGCGGCTTCAAACGAGGTCGCTTTTTCTTGCAAAAAGTATAAAAATTTCTCGTCAATTGATGTTAAAGTTATCCTAAAAAAACAAACTTTCGATTAATTGTTAATGAAAAAGATTCTTTTACCCTTTATTTTTACATTATTTTTGCTTTTAACTGCTTGCAATAATGACCAAGAAATTTTGGCATTTTTTGATGAATGGGATGACACCACTAACATAATGCTTCAAAAAATCGAAGCTGGTGACATTGACGGAGCAAGATTGGTTTTTGATGCTCACAAAGAAAATTTAAAGTCCGGCTGGAGAAAAATTCCCCGCAGTCGAAGTGGCGGCAACGGCAAAATCTATATGAGTTCAGCCGTCAAAAAACGCTATGACGGAAGTTTTTCCCAAAATATTAATGCAATCACAAACACTTTCATAACTTTTGAAAATAAGTTTGGCAAAGATAAAACTAAAGTTGAAAAGCTAAAAATTTTAGACACGGAATATCGCGAAATTTTCAGATAACAATCAGAAATAAGCAACACACAAAAACCTCGCTTTTTCTTTTTGTCAGCAAACCTTTATAATAAATCTTTTGCAATTATTTTATTAAAGAGGACTATCAATGGCAGAACAATTTGATGTAGCAATTATTGGTTCGGGACCGGGCGGATACGTCGCAGCGGTTCGCGGAGCACAAGTAGGTTTAAAAGTAGCAATTATCGAAAAAGAAAAAGATATGCGGATGGGCGGAACGTGCGGGTTGCGCGGTTGTATTCCGACCAAAGCTATGTTACAAGCGGGGCAAAATTAGGAAAAAGCTCAACGTTTCGCTGATTGGGGCAGCACGATTGAAACATTAGGTTTTGATTTTGAACAGGTGCAAAGATGCAAAGGAGATGTAGTGGCTAAAAACTCAGCCGGCGTTTCGTATCTGATGAAAAAGAATAAAGTGACGACCTTTAACGGTTTCGGTAAAATCCTTGGCAAAAGCAAAATCGAAGTTGCGTTAGCTGACGGCAAAAAAGAAATCGTCGAAGCAAAAAACATTATTATTGCAACAGGTTCGGTTGTCCGTCCGATTCCCGGCTTTGAAGTTGACGGCAAACAAGTTGTAAATTCCGACCAAATTTTGGAATTGAATCACGTTCCAAAATCAATGATCGTGATGGGCTCCGGCGCCGTTGGTGTCGAATTCGCCAGCGTTTATCATCGTTTTGGCTGCGAAACAACTATTATCGAATTGATGGATCGCATCGTGCCGATGGAAGATGCCGAAGTTTCTAAAGAACTCCAACGGGTTTTCAAAAAGTCCGGCATCAAATGCGAAACCGGAATCAAACTCGACAAAATGACCAAATCAAAAACAGGCGTTAAAGTTTCGGGTAAAAATGCGAAAGGCGCAGATGTCGAATTTGAAGCCGAAATGCTGCTTGTTGCGGTTGGACGGATGCCGTATTTGGACGGACTAGGATTAGAAAACACCAAAGTTGTCAAAAATCCGCGCGGAACAATCAAAGTCAACGAATATTGCGAAACCGATGAACCAAATGTTTATGCGATTGGCGACGTGATTGACACCGCCTGGCTCGCGCATTTGGCATCAAAAGAAGGCTGCTTGGTCGTTGAAAAAATCGCGGGCAAAAAAGTTGAACCGATCAAACACAACCTCGTTCCAAACTGCACCTATTGCGATCCCGAAGTTGCTTCCGTCGGTCTGACCGAAGCTAAAGCCAAGGATGCAGGTTACGATGTTAAAATCGGTAAATTCCCGTTCTCAGCATCAGGAAAGGCTCGTATCTTGGGCGAAACCGATGGATTTATCAAAATCGTCAGCGAGAAAAAATATGACGAAGTTCTCGGCGTTCATATCATCGGTCCGCACGCGACTGAACTTTTGGCAGAAGCCTGCGTCGCCATGGCTCTCGAAGCCACCGCCGAATCAATCGCTAACACCATTCACGCCCACCCGACAGTTTCCGAATCAATGATGGAAGCTGCTGAAGGTGTTCATGATCTGACGATTCATATGTAATTCAATTGTTAATTGTTAATTGTTAATGGTCAGTTGGAGAAGTTCGGCTGACCATTTTTGATTTTTATGCTAATCTCTTGCTCAAAATATGCGAAAACTTTCCCTTCTATTGCTTTTCATTTGCCTTCTAATTCTAAATATTTCAGCCCAACGCAAAACCGAGAACGTAATTTTGATAACGCTTGACGGAGCACGGACACAGGAACTTTTCGGCGGATTTGATGGTGAACTCTACAAGAAAATTCAAAAAGATGCAGAAAAGCAAGGGCTTTACAAAGAATATTGGGCGGAAACTCCAGAACTTGAGCGCGAAAAATTGATGCCGTTTTTTTGGCAGGTTTTAATGAAAAATCACGGTTCGATTGCGGGAAATCGTTCACTCAAAAGCGAAGTTAAAACAACTAACAATCATCTTTTTTCGTATCCCGGCTATTCGGAAATTGTGACGGGCGAGGCGCACGACAACATAATTGACAGCAATAAACGGATTCAAAATAAATTCCCGTCTTTTCTGCAATTTTTGCAAAAGAAAATGGGTTTGAATTCAAATCAAGTTGCTTCGTTTGCTTCGTGGAATGTAATGAATGAGATTGTTTCGACTGATCCAAATGCGTTTCTTATCAATGCAGGATATGAAAATTACGAGACTAAAGATACTCAGATTCAACAACTTAGCAAAATACAATTTGAAACGCCGACTCCCTGGGATTCGGTTCGTCACGACTATTACACGTTTCGTTTTGCAATGTCGCATCTGAAAACTTTTCACCCCAGAGTTTTGCATATTAGCCTTGGCGAAACGGATGATTGGGCACACGACGGACGCTACGATATGGTCATCAACGCTTTGCATCGGAGCGACCAATATTTCAAAGAATTATGGCAGTTTTTAGAAAGCGATAAGCAATACAAAGACAAAACTTCAATCATTATCACGGTTGATCACGGACGCGGAAATACCGAAAAAGATTGGGGCGACCACGGAAAAGATGTTCCCGAAGCCCGTTATATCTGGATGGCTATTATTTCGCCTGATGTAAAATTGCGCGGCGAATGGAAAAATTCAAAAACTATTTATCAAAACCAAATTGCCGCGACGCTTTGCAAATTTTTAGGTTTTGATTATGCGGAACAAAATTTAACCGCCGCAAAACCGATCAACGAAATCTTTGCCCGTTGAAATCTGAAACAGACCTTCGGAAATATCGTATAATCGGCTATGGATTTCTTTCGCAATGAAAATTTTTTTCTCTATCTTCCTTTGATTTTATGGATTGGCGGAATTTTTTATCTTTCATCAAACAAAGGTTCGGTTGCAAAAACTTCGAAGTATGTTGAACCGATTTTAAATTCGCTAATTCCTGACACAAGTGAAGAAAAACTAAGAATTTATCATCTCTGCTTTCGCAAACTCTGTCATTTTGTCGGTTATGCCATTCTTGCGTTGTTTGCTTCAATAGTTTTTTATAATTCCTCCATCAGTGTGATCAATAAATTTTGGTATCTTCCGGCTTTTTTTGTGGTTTTGATAGTTGCCTCGGCGGATGAATTCAAACAGAGTTTTTACGCGAATCGAACCGGTTCAATTTCTGATGTGGGGCTTGATTGTGCAGGTGGTTTGACAAATATTTTCTTGTTTTGGCTGACTTATGATTGATTAATAATCTCTGTTTCTGTTGGAGATTTCAAAACATATTTTATTCCGCGCCAGACAATTTTTCGCGAAAACAAGGCACAGATACAGTTATAAAAAAATAAAGCCGGAGCAAATATCCAAAGCGTGTTTTGCGTCCAAAATTGCTGGTTTAATTCTCGTTCGTAATCTTTCAAAACAAGTTTGACCGCATTTAATCTGCGCCAACTTTTTCCGATACTAAAGATTGAAACTAAAAGAATTGTGAGTAGCGGAAACCACAGCGCAACGCCGAAAATTATCAATAAAAAGCTCGTCAGCATTACCGAATTAAATAAACCTGAACCGATAAATGACATGATCCAGAATTTTGTTCCATAGACTCGTGTGATTTTCATTTGGCGGGTAGTAAATTCGAGCATTTCGCTGAAAGTGCAATTTTCTACCGAAGCGGTCAAAGATTGCGGAACGTGAAAGATCGGTAAATTAGCTTCGTTCATCGCGCGAGTCATGGCAAAATCATCCGACAAAACGCCGCGCCATTTTTCGCCGATTTCTAATTTTTCAAAAGTTTCGCGTCGAATCGCCATCGAACCGCCCCAACAAAAATTGTTTTTAATGCTTGCGCCCAACGCTGAGGCAATCGAAGCATTCCAACAAGAACGCATTTCAGTTGCAAGACTAAAGCTTTTACCGATAAACCATCGATAACCGCTGGCGCAACCGATATTTTCGTCTTGCAAAGGTGCAATCAAACTTCTGAGCCAATCTTTATTCGGACGAGCATCCGAATCTACAAAAACAAAGACCTCACTCTTTTTGGAAACGTGCAGAACAGCCTCCCGGAGATTATGAACCTTTTGCGCTTCGTTGGTCGCTTTTCCTGAAATTACAAGTCGTGAGTCGTGAATTGTAATTCGTGAATTGATTAGAGTTTTTATGATCGGAACAGCTTTATCATTTTCATCATCAACGACAAAAATTATTTCGTAATTCGGGAAATCTTGCGCAAAAAGTGCCTGTAAATTTTTTTCTAAATCTTTGTCAAGTCCTTTGCACGGAGCAATTATCGAGCAAAAAGGCGTATGTTCAGAGCGAGGTTTGGCAAGTTCTTGGCGGAAGAAGTTAAGATACTCGAATCCACCGCGAAAGGATTTGTAGCTCAAATAAATTAAGACAACAGAAAAAAAGTAATAGATAAACATTCAAAAATATTTGGCTTTTTGATTGATGATAGACACACAAAAAGAAAAGGGCAAGCAGTAACTCCCAATATTGCAAAATCCCAGTTGTTATAAATTCTCCCGATTTTTCCCCACCAATTTGTATGAAAATCCATTAATTGCGTAATTACCGGCTCCCTGTTTTTGAACCTGAATAATTTGAATATTTTTATTGGATAAAGGATCAATAATATAATCCTCAACTTCCAATTTAGAATTTATAAATTTCATGACAGGATGAATAGCGGGTTTTGTTTCGGTTGGTTTAATAGACTCTTCCTCAAACCAATCGCATAATTTTGAATAATCTTGGTATTCGGTTGACGGACCCTGTGTTAATAAAACGTGAGTGGGGGCTAAGGTTACAAACCAATTCATTAAATCTTGTTGAATTTCTTCATTATTATTAACAAGTGCTAAAGACGGATAATGAAAAACTCCGGCTTTTTTTTCATCATTATAGCCCGATATTAAGATACAATTGTGAAGTCGGGAAGTAGTAACAGAAAAATCTCCGGTAGCGATTATTCCTTGTCCCATCTCAATAAAAAAAGTTGGCATAAATTTCTCCTTGGATTCATTTTTTTCAATCTGTTCTTCTTTTTGTTTAAACGGAGATTGTTTGAAAAAAGGGTCACCAGAGTAAGGCTTATTCAAAGTAAGTTTTGAGCAAATATCAGAATTACCTGTTTATTAGAGAAAAAAGTCTGCCAATTTTTGACAGACTAATTCTTTGAAACTAAAGTAAATGCATCTCTTAAATACTGTTCAAAATTGCGTTTTAAACATTGCTTGGAATCAGCGAAAAAGCGCAAATGAGTCCCACACAAAATGCTAAAACTGCATAGATCACAGCAATTGCGATGTTATCTTCTTCTATTTGCATTGGAATTAACCAATAGAGAACTTTGAATAAAATAATTTGAACCACTCCTGTAACTCCTGCCCAAATCAAAAAATCAATAAAGTTAACTCCGTGATAGGAAACAGAAAGCATTGGAAAGGTAAAACCGATTAAAGCTCCGCCGAGTGCAATTGCCGGCGCAAGTTTACCTGCCTTGATCTGCTCGTGTTCGTGGTATGGTGTCATCCATTGATAGATTTTGCCGAAGATAGCCAACAGAACAAGGCTCGAAAAAGTGTATAACAGAAAATTTCCCAATGCTTCTAGTGTAATGTATTTCATTTTTTCTCCTAATTAACAAAATAGTGCGGCACAAAATGCGAACCGTTTCCCGAAACGATAGTTTTATCTTCCCGAATTCCAATTCCGGCTGGCTCATCGCCGATAACCCAGGAACCGATTACCGGATGTTTGCCCTCAAAATTCGGCAAAGGCGCATAGATCTGGTAAATATATCCGTCAGTATCATATTCCGGCAGTAAATGTGAACCGGCTACCAAAGAATCGGAAAATAATCCTGCCAGATGAATATTTGCACCTTCGCGCCCCAGAATCGGTTTTTTAATAAACATTCGGTCAAAGCTCGGAGTAGGAGCTTCCGTTTCAAAATATGCAGGCAATAAATTTGGATGATTCGGATATTTTTTCCACAAAACAGGCAAAATAGCTTTGTTTGACAAAAGCATTTTCCAAGGGGGTTCAAACCATTGCGTGGAAGCCTCAATGATATGTGCGCCAAATCTTTCGTCCATCATCCATTCCCAAGGATAGAGTTTAAAAACAAATTCGATAGTATTGCCCGCCGGGTCAACAAACTCTTTATTTTCCGGGTCATAGCCAACATTTTCAATTTCTTCGAGATGCACTTTCCAACCGCCCTGCATTGCTGTATCAGCCAAATACTCCAGATTTCCCCAATCTTCAAAAGGACCGAGTTTAGTTGCTAAGTTGTATAAAGTTGAGTCGGGAACTTGTGATTTAGCCTGATTCCAACGGGCAATCAGCTTTTCGTGAATGCTGTTGAATTGGTCACGATGCGGAATGTCTTCGACTTCTTCGAGCCATTGCCATTGAGCAACTGCTGATTCCAGCAAAGCGGTTGGAGTGTCGGCGTTGTATTCATACATTTTAATCGTGCCGGACGTTTCGACCAGTAAATCAAATCTGCCGTAGATATGAAGATCATCATTTTTCCAAGACTGTTCAATCAGTGCTTTTGATTGTTCATTTAACCTAAATTCATCAGGATAATCACCGGATTCAATAATTTCGCCGACAGTTTCCATACAAATTCCATGCAGATTTTCCGTCACCGACTCAATTTCTTCAATTTGTTTGAGCGTGAATTCATAAGCTACACCTTCAGTCCAATATTCGTCATTATCGCTCGAAAGAACACTATGATATTGAAAACCGATTTCGTTGAGCCGTTCGTGATAATCACCACGTTTTTTGAATTTTTTTCTAAACATTGTTTATGAACTGCTGCTGCTGCCGCCTGATCTGCTGCCAAAACCGCCATACGTGGTTGAAGATGAGCGAGTCGGACTTGAAACACTGCTTCGTGAAGTCGAAGAACTGCGGGAGGTTACGATATAAGGCGGCATTGAACTGCTTTTGGTAGTTGGTGCAAAGGTTCTTCCTTTGTATGAAACGCTTCTTTGGTTCGGATAATACGGAGGCCCCCAAATCGGTCGGCTAATGAATACACCACCGTTTTTTCGATAATCATTGGAATCGTTATCATTCATTTCTTCGCATAGATCCTGGTCTCCCCAATCTTTCACGCATTCCTCTTTAGTTTGGTAAACGTCTCTGGATGTTGATTCATTACTGTCACAAGCATTAAGCAGAACTGTGCTTAAAATCGGTGCGATTAGTAGGGTAATGCCTTTGCTTTTTTTCATTGTTCCTCCAAATTAGAAAAGTTGTAGGATTTGGATACATTAGTTGATGAATGAGTATAAGAATAAACACGAAAGTTGTAAATACAGAAATTGAAAGTGTTTTTATCAAGTTGTTGACTATATCTACAAAAAGAAAAGGGCAAGCGATAAACTTGCCCTCAACTTATTAAAATAATGGTGATCCGAGAAGGACTCGAACCTTCGACCCAATGGTTAAAAGCCATTTGCTCTACCGACTGAGCTATCGGACCACTCGCGTTGACAATCTGCCAACGAAACTTTAGATTTTAGCGATTTTTTTCAGAAAAGCAAGTTAAAAAACTATTTAAACCAACTTTCCATCACAGAATCTTGCAAAATAATGGTTTGGTCGCGTTCCGGACCGGTTGAAATCAAACCAATTTCGACTCCGATTGAGTTTGAGAGAAACTCCACATATTCCCGCGCCTTGGTCGGTAAATCCTCAATTTTAGTAATTCCAACCGTTTCTGATTGCCAACCTTCAAGCGTTTCGTAAACTGGTTTGATTCTGGCTAAATCCAATGAAACTGCCGGAAAAGTATCAATCCGTTTTCCGTCAATTTCATAACCGACACAAACTTTAATTTCTGCTAAAGCGTCCAAAACATCTAATTTTGTCAGAGCAACCGAATTAAATCCGTTTAGTTCAGCTGCATAACGGGTCGCAATCGCGTCAAACCAACCGCAACGGCGCGGGCGTTTGGTGACAGAACCGTATTCGTTTCCGCGTTGGCGAATCAGATTTGCCATATCTTCTTCTTCGTCAAGCATTTCGGTTGGAAAGGGTCCTTCGCCAACGCGCGTGGCGTAAGTCCGCACAATTCCTAAAACTCCAGTAATGTGATGCGGCGGAATTCCTGCTCCGACTGCTGCACCGCCTGCTGTCGGATTTGACGAAGTAACATAAGGATAAGTTCCGTGGTCAACATCCAAAAGTGTCGCCTGTGCGCCTTCTAACAATATCTTTTTGTTTTGTTTTTTTGCTTCGGCAAAGAAATGCGAAGTTTCGGTGACAAACGGGCGTAATCTTTCGGCTAATGCAGAAATTTCCTCAAAGATCTCATCTGACCGCAATGGTTCGCGCCCGTAAAGAACAATGATTCGATTAGCTTCTTCTAAATTTCGTTCGATTCGCAATTTCAAAAGTTCAGGCACCAGCGCATCAGAAACACGAATTCCTCGCCGTCCGGCTTTATCTTCATAAGCAGGACCGATTCCGCGCAAGGTGGTGCCGATTTT
>DAORIL010000132.1:0-12254 GCA_035438525.1 Pyrinomonadaceae bacterium | reverse complement strand
CGATAACGGTATAACTTCCGTCAGCAAAAACTTTTAAGTGGGAATTGATGCCGGAATTTGCCCCGCCGCCACTATGTCCGAAAACTTTTTTACCCAAAAATTCTTCAATAATAAATCCATACCCATAATCGCCGGGGCGATGTGAGCCAATCATTTTTGTTTTGGTTTCAATCAAAACTTCTTTCATTTTTGCACTGATTAATTTGTTACTGCGAAATGCCTGAACAAATTTTAATAGATCAGGTGCGGTCGAATATCCGCCGCCTGCCGGACTACCTTTCCAAGGCAAAAAAGCGATGTTTGAACGGCGCGGATCAACTCCCATCGGATCATCTTCAAAACGTCCGTAACCAACTGCAAGATTTGGCACAACTTCGGTCAATTCATATGAATCAGTATTCATCATTCCGGCAGGTTTGTAGATATGTTCCCGAATATAATCAAAGTAATTTTCGCCCGAAACTTTTTCGATTACCGCGCCCAGAACGACAAAGCCTGCATTGCTGTAACTAAAACGTGCGCCCGGTTCAAAAAATAAAGGCTTATCGGCAAAAAGCCGGAAATAGTCCTGTGGATTTTGGTATTTTTGCCGAAAGGGACGAAATTCGGGATTATCAAAAAAATCGCCTAAACCTGCGGTGTGCGACAAAAGATGTTTGATTTTGATCTTCTGAGCGTTTAATTGATTCGGATACTCGGGCAAAATCTTTGCTAATGAATCTTCAAAAGAAAGTTTTCCGGCTTCGACCAATTGAGCCACAGCAATTGCCGTAAATATTTTATTCATTGAGGCAAGGTTAAATTTAGTATCAATTTTATTTGGCACAGCAAAAGTTTTTTCCGCCATTCCGTAAGCCTTTTGAAAAATGATCTGGTCGCCTTTTGCAATCAAAACCGTTCCCGAAAAACGATCTGCGGCGGAATCTTTGGCTAAATGTAACGCAATTTCCTTTAATGCTTCTTTTTGGCTTAATTTCTTTTCTGTCCAGGCATTTGCTTTGATGTCTTCTGCGCTTCGCGTGCCAAACATTCCGATTTCAACCAGCTTGTTTTTCTGTTCACGACTCAGCACAAAAAACATTCGTGCCCAATGATTACTACGTTTGCTTTTGACATCCAAAACCAAAAATCGCTCATTACTATCAGTCGAAACAGACATTACCTGAATGCCTCCGCTCTGACGATATAGCCTTTCAAAATATTTCATTGAATCTTCGGGCGGTGTGTCTTTTAATGATTGTTCAGTAAAACTGTTTTGCAGAAATCTAAAAAGTTCTTGTTTATCACCAAGGTTTAAAATTTTTAGAAATTCCCCTGCTATTTGTCCAACAGGTGTCGCAGGTAATACTACTTCATCATTTATTTGCCAATAACCTAAAGCGGGTGTTTGAAAACTCATCGTCAAAACAACGATTAATAAAAATAGGATAATTGCCTTTATTGATTTCATTAGATTTTCTCCAAAAAATTAAATGAATTTCAAATAAATAAACACCGCCCGACCTTTTTCTATGACAAAAAAAGGCGACTCCTCTCGAATCGCCTTACTTATGAACTTTTTTTAGATTTGGTCAGCTAACTTGACTAATAAAGTATAAATTATCGGAATAAAAATTTACGCTGTTGGCAACCGACATTCGATTTATTATCTATCGCATTATCAACCTAATCTCTAATTATTATTGCCTTTCCAAACTTAATAACCGGGCTTACCGGCGTGAAAAGTCTGGCGGTGTTTCGACTGAACTTTCTCTCATATCTACCACCTCCCTCAATTAAAAGAATACAACTTTAAAGATTAGATTGTCAAAGTTTTTTTGTTGTCAGCGGTAAAATAAAAAGGTGTGATTTTAGTTAAAACCACACCTTATTTCTGTCTTGCTAAAATCTTTCAATTAGAAAATGTTTGGACGATTACGATTACCGTTACCACGGTTGTTATTTCGATTGTTTCGATTGTCGTAACGATCATAGCCTTCTTGGTAGCCGCGAATAAATGCTTCTCGATATGCTTGCTTATAAGCCCCTTGATTGCCGTAGCGCGAATTACTGCCAGTATTAGCTTGTCCGGTTGCGCGACCTGCTGCTTTCTTTGCATTAGCACGGCGACCTTCACGGGCATCTTCAGAACCTTGTCTTAAACCATCACGATAGCCTTGTTGTGTAGCATAATTGTTGTAGCCGTTATTTCCATAACCGCCATTCCCGTATGAACCGTTTCCATAACCATTGTTGTTATTATAGCGGTCATTGTCATCACGGTCGCGTCTATTTCGATTATTATCATCGCGATCGTCACGACGATTATTTTGGTTGTCGGTTCGACGATTATTTTGATTATCATCACGACGATTATCACGGACTTGTGCGCTGGTAGTCGTCGCTGACAAAACGATAAAACCGAAAACTAAAGAAAATGCTAATCCGGCGATGCGGATACTGCGTTGAATTGAATTATTTTTCATTGAATTATTACCCCTGCAATTGGGATAGCTATTGCTGTGCCAAAGATGATTTACTCAATAAATTGGTAGTTTTAGTAAGATTCTGAAATTATTCAGAATAGTATTTAACTCAAATGAGTTGTTTTCGAACGATTTGCGTATGAATAACAAGAAAGACGACTCAATTTGAATCGCCTTTTGAAATGTAGATTATTAAATATTTTGAAGTTATTTAGCTGCTAAAATCTCTATTCTTTCAATCTTTGGAGGCTCTGCGAATAGTTCGTCGGCTCTAGCCATTAGTGCCTCTGCTACTTTACCGTTTAAATGCGCTTCAACTCCCTGGTCATGCTCGAAGGTATCGAAAATGCCAAAGGATGATTCACTGAATTTAAGCGCATACCAATCAACCGTTAAAGGTTCTTCATTAACCAGTCCTAAACCGTTATCTAAAAACTGTTCAACTTCCGCTTCTTTTCCATATTTTGCTTCCAATCGAACAAATAATGCTTTCTTGACCATAAATCTTACCTCCTTGAATTTGATACTTTCAAAGATAGCACTCTCTGCCCCCGGTTACAAAGATTTTCTTTGGTTTATATAAGTAATATTTATGAAACTATTTAAAAACTCTGTTTTGTCATCAAAGATAACCAACAAGACACTGTAGTGAAATCCGATATTAATTAAATAAAGAGTTTCCAACGCTGAAAATATAGAATAGTCGAGTAAATTGCTAATTACCTCCGGCAAAAGATTAAACAATGAAATATGCCCTAGAGATTTTTGCCATTGATTTATATATTTTAGGATTCTAAATAATCTTTTAAGAAAATGTTGATGATTGACATAAACAACTCAAAACTGAAGGTGCAATAAATTACAAAACTAAAATCAGATCAGAGAGTTTTTAATCGGCACAAAAGTAACTCAAGTTTTTCACATTTGATTAAAAGATTAGTTATTAAAAAAAACAAATAAACCAAACCCTAAGAAACAGCACCTTAGAGTATTAAGTAAATCTGATTGGCCGAATCAGCCTGGGAGAATAAAAATGAAGAAAAGTCTTATCATCCTATTTTTAATCCTGACTTTATTTAATTGTGCCTTGAGCGTCAAAGCCTTCATTCCATCGGAAGTTAAAAAAGCTGTCGCCTTTATTTATACTTTTGAAGAAAAGAAAAAGCTGACCAAAGGAGCGACCGGATTCTTTATCGGCGAACAAAACATTCAGAATCCTGAACAATATTTTATTTGTTTAGTAACCGCTAAGCATGTTATTCAGACTGATGATTTAAAATCTTTCCTACCTAACATTTCAGTTCGGCTCAATACTCTGGATGGAAAATCAGACATCTTATCAGTTACGGTAAATCTTTCCGGTGCAAATCAAAATGTCTTTATGCACGAAGACCCAACCGTTGATCTAGCTGTTATTCTGCTTTTACCTGATAAAACTAAATATGACTTTAGCTTCCTCGAATCTGAACTGCTGACAACTAAGAATGACTTTGAAAAACTGAACATCAGCGAAGGTGCAGATGTCTTTTTTACGAGTTTGTTTATCCCGTATATGGGTGAAAACAGGATCTATCCGATTGTCAGATTCGGCAAGGTCGCGCTGATTCCCGACGAAAGAGTAATGGTCAATGGTGAAAAAAAAGAAGTCTATCTAATCGAAGCCGGAGCCTACGGCGGAAGCAGCGGCGCACCAACCTTTGTTAATACCGAAGAAGGTTCGCTCGATTCTCCACGCAAGATCATCGGAATTATCTCTAATCATTTTGTGGACAAACTTCCTGTTCGCCCGACACAAACAGATCCATCAACCGCAATCGCTAATCTCGGGATCGCCATTATTGAACCGGCTTATAAATTACAGGAAATTTTAAGCGGCAAAGAGATTGAGAAGAATAAGCTCACTGAGGGAAATAGTTTGCGAGTTGAATAATCTATAGAAATTGCAAATTCTGTTTAGTATTATGCCTCTTGACACATACAACAGTTTTGTTGTAAAACAAATTTGTTGCACAACAGTTTTGTTGTATATAATAAATTGAGAGGTAAAAAATGGAAAGAAAAGGTGTAACAAATAGAGTCGGATCACCCGTGCGGGGAAAAGATTTCTTTGGCAGAGAAAGATTTGTAGATTTAGTTTGGCAAAAGATTTTACACGGAAATATTCTTTTAGCTGCGCCAAGACGTTTTGGAAAAACAAGTGTCATGTATCGGCTAATTGACGAACCTCGTTTTGAAAGTAAGGTAATTCATGCTGACCTTGAATCAGTAACAGAACCTACCGAACTAATTATTCAGCTAATTGAAGGGTTAGCCAAAGATGAAAGTTTTGAGAATTCAGTCGGTAAAATAGGTTTTGTGAAAAAGGGTTGGAATTTTTTCCGCAAGAATTTTGAAGAAGTTGACCTGCATTTTGCCAAAGTAAAACTGCGCGATGAAATCCGTGAAGATTGGCAGACAAAAGGAAAAGAAATATTTGAAAAAGTTGCTGAAAGCGAATCTGTTGTGATTTTTATTTTAGACGAATTTCCGATGATGCTTGACACGATGCTCCGAAACGACCGCAAAGATGAAGCTAAAATATTACTTCGTTGGTTTCGCAGCTTGCGGCTTGCCCCTGATTTACAAGATAAAATTCGTTTTGTCATTGCGGGTTCTATCGGAATTGACCATGTTTTGAACGAATTAGACGAGATTGCCAGCATCAACGATTTTGAAAAACTCAAACTTGAACCTTTTTCACAAAAACTTGCCAAAGAATTTCTTGATGAACTTTGCACTACGCATTTGCTTCCAATTGACGAAGAAATTAAAGCCAAAATCCTTGGATCAATCGGCAAACCAATTCCATTTTTTATCCAAGTTATTTTCTCCGAAGTTCATAAAACCTATTTTCAAGATGACGCAGATATTACAACTGAAACAATCGAAAAGATTTACCGCGATAAAGTTTTGGGAGTAGATTGCAAAACGTATTTCGAGCATTACTACGGGCGTTTACGGCTTTATTATGAACCTAATGAAGAAAAAGCTGCGAGAAGAATCTTGCGCGAAATTGCTGTTAAAGGCGAACTCAAGAAATCAACTTGTTATCAGATTTTCCAAAAAGTTTTTGAAAAGAAAGAGGGCTTAGAAAAATTCGGAATTTTGATGACGGAATTAGAAAATGATTTTTATGTAGCTTTCAATTACGAAACCGATTCTTACGAATTTGGCTCAAAACTTCTTCGTGATTGGTGGCTCAGACATTACGGAATGACGATTGATTGAGGTGAAAAATGAACGACAGTTTATATAACCCCGACACGATGTCGAAGGAAGAAATCAAGGCTTTATTTGTGGCGCGTCAGCCTTTGTTGGATGAACTAATTTCAACCATCAGAAATCAGCCGACAGGCGCAGGAGTCCAACATCTTTTGATTATTGCCCCGCGTGGTATGGGCAAAACGACGATGCTTTTGATGTTGCAGTTTGCAGTTGAAGACAATAAAGATTTGTCTAAGAATTGGCAAGCGGTTCGTTTTCCCGAAGAAAGTTACGATATCACCGAGCTCGCAGATTTTTGGCTCAAAGTTTTGGATTATTTGGATGACGAGAGCCTGAAACCGAAGATCGAAGAAATTGAAAGACGATTTACTAACAGTGAAGATTTGCGCGAAGCGGCTTGGGCGACGGTCAAAGATTGGAGTAAAAAGAATAAAAAACGAATTCTTTTGTTGATCGATAATTTTGATATGATTCTCGACCAAATCGGTAATGATGTTGAGCAAGCCCGTTTGCGCGATATTCTGATGAATGACGGAACAGTAATGTTTATCGGCTGTGCGCCAAGCTACTTTCATCAAATCCAGGATTACGAACAACCTCTCTATAATTTCTTCAAAATCTCTAATCTCAACGATTTAAAGTTTCCTGACATCGAAGAACTTTTGCGCCGTCGGGCAGAGATTGACGAAATTCCGAACATCGAAGAACTTTTGCAAAAAAACAGAACGCGAATCAAAGCTCTCGAAACTTTTACAGGCGGCAATCCGCGACTCGTTTTGATGTTGTATCGAATAATTACGAGTTCGGATATGACCGAAGTTCGGAATGGTTTGGACAGATTGCTTGATGCCGTGACGCCTTTCTACAAAGATAAAACCGAGAAACTTCCGCCTCAGCAAAGGAAGATCATCAACGAAATTGCTCAATACGGACTTGAAAAAAACGAAGGCATTTCACCAACCGAAATTGCCCAACGGATTCGGATGACTCCCAACCAGGTCAGTTCACAACTAAAAAGATTGTCCGAAAACGGTTATGTCAGAGCCTTAAATATTCGCGGACGAAGCTCTTTTTATGTTATCTCCGAACCGCTTTACGCAATCTGGGCGCAGATGCGTTTCGGACGTAATGCACGGGAGAAAAGAAATTGGTTAGTGCAAATTTTGAAAGCACTTTTTGATGTGCAGGAAATTCAAAAAGAGATTCAAAAACTTGATGGAAGAGTTAAAAGTTTGAAACTTGTTGGGCGAGAAAATAAGGCGCGAGGTGTTTTAGAGTATATAGTTTGTTTGTTAGAAACGAATCCAAGTTTGATGCAAAGTAATTATCAATTAGCAATTGAAAGTTATCTTGAGTTAAAAGAGATTTCATCATTAAGAACAGAAATAGAATTATCAATGACAACAAAAACGGAGATAGGAATTGAACAATTAACAAGTCTGACAATAGCTGTTTTAGAAAAAATTCATCAAGAAGGAGTAATAAATGAAGAAACTTTTATAGCGACAAAATCCATTAAGTTTATGAATGAGGCTCAAACAATTTTTAATAAATCTATGGATGCCCAAACAACTGGGCAGTTTGCGGAAGCATTAAAAGGTTATGAAGAAGTAATATCATTATTGAAAGAAATAATAGAGATTAGATCTAAAGATAAAGCACTAAAAAATTTCTTTCTTTTTTTTGTAACCTATATGCAAAAGGGGAAAATTCTCTTAGACTTGAATAAATATAAAGATGCCAATAACTCATTTAACAAAGCAATCAAAAATTTTAGAAAAGATACGGAAAAACAAGATAATATTGTTTCCCTTGAACTTTTAGCACATACTCATAGTAAAAATGGGTTCACACTTATGGCATTAAAACGTATGGATGAAGCCTTGTTAGAATATGACAAAGCGGTAAGCATATTTGATAATTTGACTAAAGAAAAGAAAATTCGTTTGGTATTCCTTGAAGATATTTTGATGTCTTACTCAACTAAGATGGCTTTTCTAATCATATCCAATAAAATAGATGAGGCTAAAGAAACCCTATTAAATTTAGTAATTTTATTAAAACCTCTCAAAGTGGATAATATTATGGAAATTTTGTCAAAGGTTTTAGCTGTAGTCGTCGGTTTGGGCTTCGTCCAAAATACGCGAGAATTAATTAATAAGACTAAACTTGAAAAAGAATTTTCGCATTTACTGCTAGCAATTGATTACTTAGAAACAAAAGATGAAACTTTAATCGAAAAACTCTCGCCCGAAATTCGCATTGTAGTTGAAGAAACAATTAAAACTTTGCAAATGACTAACGAAGAAAAGTCTGATGAACCAAATCAAAACAACAAAAAAGACAGAGCAAGTAAAAAATCAAAATCACTTGCTCTGTCTAAGTAAAAGCTAAACTCCCTACTTCGCCACTGCCTTCGTAGCTTCCGTTTCGTCAGGTCTCGGGGTTGCCAAGCCTAACTCCTGTTGCCGCCAAAGGTTTGAAACAAGCAGTTCACGGATGAACGCCATTTCTTTGGGCAGACGGTCATAGAGTTTGAAGAACAGATCATCGTGCATCGCAATTTCTTTGAGCCACATATCGCGGTCGAGATTCATTACTTTGTTGAAATCTTCTTCGGTAAAGTCTTCCATTCCGCGCCAGTCGAGATGTTCATACTTCGGCTGCCATCCCAAAGGAGTTTCAACACCTTTTGATGTTCCGCGTGAACGTTCGACCACCCATTTCAGAATTCGCATATTATCGCCGAATCCGTTCCAGAGAAATTTACCGTCTTCGCCTTTTCTAAACCAATTGACCGAAAAGATGCGCGGCGGTTCGGGAATCGAGCGTCCAATATCGAGCCAATGCGAAAAGTAATCGCCCATGTGATAACCCGCAAACGGAAGCATCGCAAACGGGTCACGACGAACTTCGCCGATGTTGCCGAAAGCTGCGGCAGTCATTTCCGAACCCATTGTGGCAGCCATATAAACTCCGAAAGCCCAATTAAATGATTGGAGAATCAACGGAACGACCGAGTTTCTGCGTCCGCCGAAAATGAAAGCCGAAACAGGAACGCCTTTTGGATTATCAAAGTCTTCGTCAACCACCGGACATTGGGTGATCGGAGCGGTAAAACGTGCATTCGGATGCGCCGCAGGTTTTTCGTTGGCCGGAGTCCAGTCGTTGCCTTGCCAATCAATCGCGTGCGCCGGTTTGTCACCGTCCATTCCTTCCCACCAAACATCACCGTCATCCGTCAAAGCCACGTTAGTAAAAATTGTGTTTTCACGGATTGAATCCATCGCATTTGGATTAGTTTTATAATTTGTTCCCGGTGCAACTCCAAAGAAACCGAATTCAGGATTGATCGCACGAAGTTTGCCGGCTTCATCGGGTTTGATCCAGGCAATGTCGTCCCCGACGGTCGTCACTTTCCAGCCTTCTTCCTGAAACGGCTTCGGCGGAATCAACATCGCAAAGTTCGTTTTTCCGCAGGCAGACGGAAATGCAGCGCAAACATAATCTTTGCGTCCGTCAGGAGATTGAACACCAACGATTAACATATGTTCAGCCAACCAGCCCTCGTCGCGTCCTTTGGTTGAAGCAATCCGCAGAGCCAGACATTTTTTACCTAACAAAGCGTTGCCGCCATAGCCCGAACCGTAAGAGACGATTGAACGTTCTTCGGGAAAATGAACAATGTATTTGTCTTTCGGATCAGGTGAGCAAGGCCACAAAACATCTTTTTGACCTTCTGCCAAAGGCATCCCGACTGAATGCAGACATTTAACGAATTCACCATCACCCATTGCTTCGAGAGCATCATTCCCCATCCGCGTCATGATCTTCATATTAACGACCACATACGGCGAATCGGAAATTTCTACTCCGAATTGCGAAATCGGCGACCCGATCGGACCCATACAGAACGGAATCACATACATTGTTCGTCCGGTCATAGAACCTCTGAATTTTTCGTTCAAAAGGTCTTTCATCTCGCGCGGATTCATCCAATTATTGGTCGGTCCGGCATCGCCTTTGCTGATCGAGCAAATATAGGTTCGGTCTTCGACGCGGGCGACATCAGACGGATGCGAACGGGCGAGAAAAGAATTAGGACGTTTTTCGGCATTCAAACGGATAAATGTTCCCGAAACGACCATTTCTTCGCAGAGACGATCATATTCTTCCTGCGAACCATCACACCAATAAACACTGTCCGGTTGGCAATGTTCTGCAGTTTTGGTAACCCATTCAATTAATTCCTGATTAGTGACATTCGCCGGAATGTTTAAATTAGACATAAAAAAATATTCTCCAAAAGTATTTCAAAAACGGTTTCTTAAAAATTGATTGTTAAAAAAAATAAACGAGTGATGACCAACTCGTTTCTAAATGATTATTCGCATATCTTATCACACTATAAGAAAAATAAAAATTATTGTGTGATGTGTTCTAAGTTTTGAACAGTTTTGATTATTTTTGGAGAACAATACTAAAGTCAGTTTGACTCGGCTATCAAAATACTCGAGGTAGTAAAATGAGAAACCGGACGGGTGATAAAAAGACCCGTTCTTTGTCCGTCCTTTCCTCCCAGCGGATAAAAAGGCTCCATTACGGTAAAACCGACTTGGATTCCCCGACTCGAATCTATCGTCCGGGCAAAAATGACATTCATATGAGTTCCCCCGACTTCCGGGTAATTGTAAATAATGATCAAGGGTTTATTTACTTCAAGACCTGCTAATTTTTCTATCGAAACATCAACCGTTTTCATTCCGAACGAGGGATAAATTTTGCTTTTCAAGGCAAAAATGGAAATCCCGCCATCCGAATTGGTCAGATAATCAAATCTGGATATTAATTGCGACTGGGTTAAAGCATTGGAATGCTCGATGGCTTTTAGCCACCAGCTTAAAGAAGCCGCCCAACAAGAATTTTTGTCAAACTGTCCGATAGGTTTTATCGTTGCGTAATTTTTACTTTCTGCCATCCTCTGTTTTCTCCTGTCTAAATTAGTTTTTGTTGCAGTTTGAAAGAATTACATTTCGGAATAGATCAGTTTGTTCGCGGTGTAATTAATGATTGCCTGTTTGATTTGGTCTTTGTCCGGAGATTTACCTAACTTTTCCGTCAATTTGCGATTAACCGTTTCGGAGAGATCTTTTGCTCCGGCCGATGAATACAAAAAGCTGCGGGCGGCATCGAGGATTTGTTTGTAGATTTCAGGACGTTTTTCCCAATACGAAATTTCTTCGCTGGTCGCATTTCTGCCCATCGCTTTTTTATAGACTGAGTTAATCATTAAACGGCGACTGGGATTTTTGCCGTCTGCGCCGGTTTTGTTGAGTTTGTTGGTTTCTCCTAAAACTATACTTTCATAAAAATTGCCCATTTTACCAACTTCAGCGTTCCAAAAGGCTACATCCTGCGGTTGCGGGGCAAAACCATAGACGTCTTTAAAAGCCTTATCAATTACAGCTAAACGTGCTGATGATTCTTCAGGTCTTTGGATCAGCTCACGAAAATATTGCAGGGCATAGTCCGCAGTTAATCCTTTGTAATAAATATTTACCATATCTTTTTTGGTCTTAAACATATCTCTCACAAACACAATACCGTCTCCGTTGTGAGGTCTTCCGTAAATTTTAGGAAAGGCAGCATTGATAGCCGTTTTAGCTTTTTTCATCAAAGGCGCGTCGTTGCTTTTTGTGCATTTTAACTGACCGTTATCATTAAGCAGATCATCAGCGCAAAGAAAGAAATCTTCAAATTTATTCAAATATTTGAACTGTTTATCGCCGCCTGACGGATTGCAGGATGTTTCCAAAATATTGCCTTTAACCGTGTAATTAAAGCAGGAATTTTGATACGAACCCGGTGGAACCGTATTTTGTGCATTAGCTGAAATTCCTCCGATCAAAAATAAACCGGTTAATAAAATCGTCATCAATAGAATTTTTCTCATTTTTTCTCCTTAGTTTTGAAATTCAAAATCGACTGAGCACAGATGTAAACCTCACCGCTTGCTGTTTCGGTAGAATGGATTTTGCCGCTTTTTATTAAGCTGACTATTTCATTCCAAACCAAACTTGAAACTTGAACCGCTTCATTTAGCGTCAGCAATTTAGAGGAACATTTCTGGCAGATTTCTCCTAAAAAAGGTTTAGCGGAGTGGTGTCCCAGACGAATAGTAATTTCGCGTCTGGTTTCGGTAATAATCTCAGTCCGTATTTTTGTTTTCACAAATTTCTCCGTATGTTATAATTCGCCGTAAAAAACGGCGGTTGCCTTTTCGTTTATAATTAAAATTTAATGACCAAGTCCTTTATAAACTCCAAATTTTTTCCGTATAAACTCCAAATGTTCAATGAAACCTATTGAAAACACTGCAGAAAACCGATTTTTTGAATTTGCCGAATTTTCTTTTGATCTCAAAGAAAAAATTCTCCGGCGCGGCTCCGAGACAATCTCAATGCCGCCGAAAACTTGCGAATTGTTGGCAGTTTTGTTAGAAAATCACGGACGTTTGGTAGGAAA